>NZ_JBHTML010000141.1:0-11184 GCF_042679445.1 Arthrobacter sp. GCM10027362 | reverse complement strand
GGCGCGCGCAGTTCGAGGCCGCGGGCGGCGGCGACCAGCTCGATGGCCAGCACCCGGCGCAGGTTGGCCACGGCGGTGCGCAGCTTGCGGGCCGCGTGCCAGCCCATGGACACGTGGTCCTCCTGCATGGCCGAGCTCGGAATCGAATCCACGCTGGCCGGAGCGGCCAGGCGCTTGTTCTCCGCCACCAGCCCGGCCTGGGTGTACTGGGCGATCATCAGGCCCGAGTCCACGCCCGGATCCTCGGCCAGGAACGGCGGCAGCCCGTGCGAGCGGGCCGGGTCCAGCAGCCGGTCCGTGCGCCGCTCGGCAATCGAGGCGACGTCGGCGGCCACGATGGCCAAAAAGTCCAGCACGTAGGCCACCGGGGCGCCGTGGAAGTTGCCGTTGGAGGTGACCGTGCCGTCGGGCAGCACCACCGGGTTGTCGATGGCGGCGGCCAGCTCGCGCCCGGCCACGGTGGCCGCGTACTCCACGGTGTCCCGGGCGGCGCCGGCCACCTGCGGTGCGCAGCGCAGTGAGTAGGCGTCCTGGACCCGGGGGTCCCCTTCCCGGTGCGAGGCCACGATGGGGGAGTGGGCCAGCACGCGCAGCATGGTGCTGGCGCTGAGGGCCTGGCCCGGGTGCGGACGCAGCGGCGCGTGCAGCTCGGCGCGGAAGACCTGGTCGGTGCCCAGCAGCGCCTCCACACTCATCGCGGCGGTGATGTCCGCGACGGTGAGCAGCTCGCGCAGGTCGGCGATGGCCAGGATGAGCTGGCCGAGCATGCCGTCGGTGCCGTTGACCAGGGCCAGGCCCTCCTTCTCGGCCAGCACCACCGGCTCGATGCCGGCCTCGGCCAGCAGCTGCGGCACGGGCCGTTCAGTCCCGTCCGGACCGGTGGCCCGGCCCTCGCCCATGAGCACCAGGGCGCAGTGCGAGAGCGGGGCCAGGTCCCCGGAACAGCCCAGCGAGCCGTACTCGTGCACCACCGGGGTGATCCCGGCATTGAGCAGGGCAATCATGGTCTCGAGCACCTCGGGCCGGACCCCGGTCCGGCCCGAGGCCAGGGTTTTGGCCCGCAGGAACATCAGGGCGCGGACCACCTCGCGCTCCACCGCCGGGCCCATGCCGGCGGCGTGCGAGCGGATCAGGGACTTCTGCAGCTGGATGCGGTAGTCCGCGGGGATGTGCCTGGCGGCCAGGGCGCCGAAGCCGGTGGAGATGCCGTACACCGGGGTGTCGGACCTGGCCAGGGCGTCCACGTGGGCCCGGACCCGGGCCACCTCCCCGCGGGCCCCGGGGGAAAGCTCCACCCGGGCGCCGTGGCGCGCCACGGCAATTACGTCGTCGGCCGTGGCACCGGAGGTGCCCAGGACCACTGTGGCCAGTTGCGCCGTCGTCATGACTGCCGTCCTTCGTTCATCGGGATGCGGATACCGCGTTCGGCGGCGACCTCGGCGGCACGCTCGTACCCGGCGTCGGCATGGCGGATGACTCCCATGCCGGGATCGTTGGTGAGCAGGCGTTCGAGCTTGGCCGCGGCCAGGTCGGTGCCGTCGGCCACGGAGACCTGCCCGGCGTGGATGGAACGGCCGATGCCCACGCCGCCGCCGTGGTGGATGGAGACCCAGGTCGCCCCGGAGCTCGCGGCGGTCAGGGCGTTCAGCAGCGGCCAGTCGGCGATCGCGTCCGAGCCGTCGGCCATGGCCTCGGTCTCGCGGTAGGGGGAGGCGACGGAGCCGGAGTCCAGGTGGTCGCGGCCGATCACGATGGGCGCGGAGACCTTGCCCTCGGCGACCAGGCGGTTGAACAGCAGGCCCGCCCGGTGGCGCTCGCCGTAGCCGAGCCAGCAGATCCGCGCCGGCAGCCCCTCGTACTCGACGTGCTCCTGCGCGGCGTCGATCCAGCGGTGCAGGTGCCCGTTGTCCGGGAAGAGCTCCTTGATCGCCTCGTCGGTGACGCGGATGTCCTCCGGGTCCCCGGACAGGGCCACCCAGCGGAACGGGCCCAGGCCCTCGCAGAAGAGCGGGCGGATGTAGGCCGGGACGAAGCCGGGGAACTCGAAGGCGCGCTCGCAGCCGCCCTTGCGGGCCTCGTCGCGGATGGAGTTGCCGTAGTCGAAGACCTCGGCACCGGCGTCCTGGAATTCGACCATGGCCTGCACGTGGCGGGCCATGGAGGCCTGGGCCTTCTTGGTGAAGCCCACCGGGTCCGCCTCGGCCTCGGCGCGCCAGTCCTCGAACGCGACGCCCTCGGGCAGGTAGCTCAGCGGGTCGTGGGCGGAGGTCTGGTCGGTGACGACGTCGACCGTCAGCTCGCCGGCCTGGTGCCTGCGCAGCATCTCGGGGAAGACCTCGGCGGCATTGCCCACGACGCCCACCGACAGCGGGCGCCGTTCGGCCTTGGCGGCGAGGACCTTGGCGACGGCGGCGTCCAGGTCCGTCGCGACCTCGTCCAGGTAGCGCTTGGCCTCGCGCCGGCGCAGCCGGGATTCGTCCACGTCGACGATCAGGCAGGTGCCGCCGTTGAGCGTCACGGCCAGCGGCTGGGCCCCGCCCATGCCGCCGCAGCCGCCGGTCAGGGTCAGCGTGCCGGCCAGGGACCCGTTGAACCGCTTGTCCGCGATCGCGGCGAAGGTTTCGTAGGTGCCCTGCAGGATGCCCTGGGTGCCGATGTAGATCCAGGACCCGGCGGTCATCTGCCCGTACATCATCAGGCCCTCGGCCTCGAGCCGGCGGAACTCGGGCCAGGTCGCCCAGTCCCCGACCAGGTTCGAGTTGGCGATCAGCACCCGCGGGGCCCACACATTGGTGCGGAAAACCCCGACGGGCTTGCCCGACTGCACCAGCAGCGTCTCGTCCTCCTCCAGGGTCTGGAGGGTGCGCACGATCGCGTCGTAGGCCTCCCAGGAGCGGGCCGCGCGCCCGGTGCCGCCGTAGACGACCAGGTCCTCGGGCCGCTCGGCGACCTCCGGGTCCAGGTTGTTCATCAGCATCCGCAGCGGGGCCTCGGTCTGCCAGCTCTTCGCCCGCAGGTCGGTGCCGCGCGGTGCCCGGATAAAGCGGGACGGGTCGTGCCGGGTGAACTTCTCAGCCATTTCACGGTCCTTCTTTCGGGTCGTGGGACTGTCGTGGATCCGTGCATGGCTCGGATCACAACCTCTGCATCCATGAAACAGCCGCCGCCGCCCCGGCACAGTGCGGTTCCGCACGGTTCTGTCCGGGATCCCAGACGCGCCTCGTCAGATGCCGTAAATCCGGTGCGAGACATCCGCGGCCACCGAACGCAGCTCGGCCAGCAGCGCCTCGCGCTGCTCGGCCCCCACCCGGTGGCTCAGGAAGGTGACGGCGACGGCGGCGGCCGGCCAGCCGACATGGTCCAGTGCCGCGACCGCCAGTGAGCCGAAGCCTGCCGTGACGTCCCCTTCCTCGGTGGCGTAGCCGCGTTGGCGGACCTGCTCCAGATGGGACTTCAGCTGGGCGTAGCCGGTGATGGCCGGATCCGGCTGGCGGACGATGAAGGCGGACTTGTCCGGAAAGATCGCGCGCACCTGGGAGGCCGGCAACGCGGCCAGGATCGCCCGGCCGCTGGCGGTCAGGTGCGCCGGCAGCCGCACCCCGACGTCGGTCACCAGGGACGGCCGGTTCTTGGCCCGTTCCTCCACCAGATAGAGCACATCCCGCCCGTGCAGCACGGCCAGATGCGCGCTCTCGCCCACCCGGTCCACCAGGCCGGCCAGCAGCGGCCGGCCCAGCCGGGCCAGCGGTTCCTGCCTGGCATAGGCCGAGCTCAGCTCGAAGGCGGCGATGCCCAGCCCGTAGACCCGCTCCTGCGGCAGGTGCAGCACGAAGCCGTTCTCCTGCATGACGGCGAGCAGGTGGTAGACGCTCGAGCGGGGCAGCCCGAGGGCGGTGGCAATGGCGGTGGCGGAGACCGGGCCGCGGCGCGAGGCCATATAGCGCAGGATCCGCAGCGTGTTCTCGGCCGCGGGGACCTTGGAGGCTGCCATTGGTTTCCTCCGGGTTGGGGCGGGAATGTCCGGGATGCCAGACTCTTTCCTCGATTCTGGCACATCCGGCAGCGCCGGATGCCCCGCGACGGGGGGGCGATTGGTCGGGGCACCGCCGCTGGTGCGCCGCAATTCGGCTGCCGTGTGGTGGCTTAACCTTGTGGGGTGGAAACCAACGCAACCGGGGCACTCCAGGAGGCCGCCGCCGTCGACCCCGTCCAGGACGAGCACCATGGCCACCAGGTCGGCGTCGGGCCCTGGGAAGGACCGGCGCCGGAAGGCGGGCACTGGGACCCGGACCTGCTGGCGCACGGGGACCGGCGCAATGTCGCGGACCAGTACCGCTACTGGGCGCACGAGGCGATCGTGGCCGACCTGGACGCGCGCCGGCACACCTTCCATGTGGCCATCGAGAATTGGCAGCATGACCTGAACATCGGCTCGGTGGTGCGCTGCGCCAATGCCTTCCTGGCCAAGGAGGTGCACATCATCGGACGACGCCGGTGGAACCGGCGCGGGGCCATGGTCACCGACCGCTACCAGCATGTGCGCCACCACCCCACGGTGGAGGACTTCGTGGCCTGGGCCCGGGGCGAGGGGCTGCGGATCATCGGGATCGACAACTTCCCGGATTCGGTGCCGCTGGAGACCTACGACCTGCCCGCGAACTGCGTGCTGGTGTTCGGGCAGGAGGGGCCGGGCCTGACGCCGGAGGTCCACCAGGCCGCCGATGCCACCTTGTCCATTGCGCAGTTCGGCTCGACGCGCTCCATTAATGCCTCCGCGGCCGCGGCGATCGCCATGCACGCGTGGATCCGGCGTCATGTTTTCGGACAGTCCGTGTAAGCTCCGGCGTCCCCGCGGCACCAGCGCCCGGATCAAAAATTTAACCTAACCTAACCATTCCCCTGCCGCCGGATCCGGACCCGGACTGAGCTTCGCCCCGGGGTGTGCTGGTCAATATCGTGCCCGTGCTCGAAGAACCGGACGATGACTGGGGCGACGGCGGGGACCCGGATGGGCCGGACCCGTTCGGGATCCCCGAGGAGCGGCCACCCGCGCGGCTGCCGCTGGCGGCGGCTCCGCAGCGGCTGCTGGCCCTGCTGGCCGGGATGGAGCCGTTCGACCTGGTCTACGAACAGGCCGCGGACGCCCTGGTGGCGGTGCGCCGGTCCCGCTCCTTCCTGGATGCCTGCGTGGTGCGGCTGCTGGACCGGATGCGGGTGGCAGCCAGGCAGGAGCAGCCCTGTGCGGGGGAGCCGGAGGATTGCACGGCGGAAGCCGGCGCCCGCACCGAACGGCTCGCCGCCGCCGCGGTAGTCGAGGAGGCGGCTCGCCTGCTGCGCATCCCACGCAGGGAGGCCTCCGCGCGGCTGGAGGACGCCCTCCGGCTGGCGGCGGAATTCGTGCCCACCCTCCTGACCTTGGCGGGAGGAAACCTGACGGACGGCCAGGCGCGGGTGATTCTGGCCGAAGCCTGCTTCCTGCCTCCGGCCGCCCGCCCTGCGTTCGAAGCCGAACTGCTGCGCGCCGCCTCCGGCCTGACCGGGCCCGGGCTGGCCGCCCGGGCCCGGAAGCTGCGCGAACGCCTGCACCCGGAGACCATTGCCGCCCGCCGCGCCAGGGCCGAGGCGGACCGCTGCATTCAGCTGCGTCCGCTCGAGGACGGCATGGGCTGGCTGGGCCTCTACCTGCCGGCCGAAAAGGCGGTTGCGGCCTTCAACCGGATCCAGGATGCGGCGGTGGCGCTGCAGGGGCCGGGCGACTCCCGGACGCTGACGCAGCTGCGCGCCGAAGTCGCCGCGGATCTGCTGCTCTGCGGTACGTGCGCCGGTGGAACCGCGGGCGTGTCGTGCTCCGGCATCGCGGCGCAGGTGATGGTCACGGTTCCCGCCCTGACCATGCTGGGCCTGGACGACACCCCCGCCGAGCTGGAAGGCTACGGGCCGGTACCGGCGCAGGTGGCCCGGCACCTGGCCGGCGACGCGCCCTCGTTCACCCGGCTGCTCACGGACCCGGTCAGCGGGGCCGTGCTGGCCATGGACCGCCGGCAGTACCGGCCCGCCAAGGCCCAGCGCGCTTCCTGCGGGGCCGGGACGGCACCTGCAGGTTCCCCGGCTGCCACCGCTCCATCCGCTCCTGCGACCTCGACCACACCCTGGCCTGGCACCGGGGCGGCCGCACCGACGCGGACAACCTGGCCCAGCTATGCCCGCTGCACCACGCGCCCAAGACCGCGGGGCTTTGGGCTGCCGCGCAGCCGGAGCCCGGAACGGTCGTTTGGACGTCCCCGGCCGGGCGCACCTACACGGACCACCCCGCACCGCTGGCCGCCACATCACCGGAAGAGCTGTCCACGCTGCCGGAGCGGCTGGAGATCGAGGACCTCAACCGCAGGCTCCAGACCGTGTACGGCAAGCGCCGGACGCCGCAGAAGGGGCAGCTTTCCGGGCCGGTTTCCCAGGGCCAGGACCCGCCGCCGTTCTGAGGCCGCGCTTCACAGAACCAGGCGATGGCCCGGGGCTGGACTGCTCTGGCTAGGATGGGTAGCAGAGGTTACGTCCTCCTGTACTCACTGGCGATCGAGGAGAAACCATGCCCGTTGCAACCCCCGATATCTATGCCGAGATGATCGACCGTGCCAAGAGCGGCGGCTTCGCCTATCCGGCCATCAACGTCACATCCTCGCAGACCCTGAACGCAGCCCTGCAGGGCTTCGCCGACGCCGGCTCGGACGGCATCATCCAGGTCTCCACCGGCGGCGCCGCCTACTGGTCCGGCGCCGGGGTCAAGGACATGGTCGCCGGCTCGCTGGCCTTCGCCGCGTTCGCGCGCGAGGTGGCCAAAAAGTACCCGGTCAATGTCGCCCTGCACACCGACCACTGCCCCAAGGACAAGCTGGACTCCTTCGTGCTGCCGTTGCTGGCCGAGTCCGAGGCGGCCGTCAAGGCCGGCCAGGACCCGATCTTCAACTCCCACATGTGGGACGGCTCCGCCGAGACCCTGGACGAGAACCTGCGCATCGCCGAGGAGCTGCTGGCCCGCACCGCCGCGGCCAGGATCATCCTCGAGGTGGAGATCGGCGCCGTCGGCGGCGAGGAGGACGGCGTCGAGAACGAGATCAACGAGAAGCTCTACACCACCGTGGACGACGGCCTGAAGACCGTCGAGGCGCTCGGTGCCGGCGAGAAGGGCCGGTACATCACCGCGCTGACCTTCGGCAATGTCCACGGCGTGTACAAGCCCGGCGGCGTGAAGCTGCGTCCGGAACTGCTCCAGCAGATCCAGACCGAGGTGGGCGCCCGGATCGGCAAGGAGAAGCCGTTCGACCTGGTCTTCCACGGCGGCTCCGGCTCCTCCGAGCAGGAGATCGCCGACGCCGTCTCCTACGGCGTGATCAAGATGAACATCGACACGGACACCCAGTACGCCTTCACCCGCCCGGTGGCCGGACACATGTTCACCAACTACGACGGCGTGCTGAAGGTCGACGGCGAGGTCGGCAACAAGAAGGCCTACGATCCCCGTGTCTGGGGCGCCCTGGCCGAGAAGTCCATGGCCGCCCGCGTGGTGGAAGCTGCCAAGCAGCTGGGCTCGGCCGGAAAGACCTTCTGATGGCTGACCTGCAGGGATGGAACCTGCTGGGGCCCGAGCCCACCTACCTGCCCGAGGAAACCGAGGTGCTGGCACGGCTGGACGCCGGGGACGAGGCGGTGGACCTGGCCGCGCGGTTCCCGGCTTCCTCGCTGGTCTGGGCCATCCTCGCCGACGAGGCCTGGGGCGAGGGACGGACCATCGAGTCCTACGCCTACGCCCGGGTGGGCTACCACCGCGGCCTGGACGCGCTGCGCCGCGCCGGCTGGCGCGGGGCCGGCCCGATTCCGTGGGAGCACGAGCCGAACCGCGGCTTCCTGCGGGCGCTCTACGCACTCGGCCGGGCCGCCGGTGCCATCGGTGAGGCGGAGGAAGTGGACCGGATCGGCAAGTTCCTGACGGACTCGGACCCGGGCGCGCAGGCGGCCATCGAGGCAGCCGCCGGGAAGGCCTGAGCCCTGCGCGCGGTCCCGGCGGCAGTAGAATCGACTGCCGGGACCGCGCGAAAGGACTGGATTGGCCAAGCTGTATTTCCGCTACGGGGCGATGAACTCGGGCAAGTCCACCGGACTGCTGCAGGTTGCCTACAACTACGAGGAACGCGGGCAGCGCGTGCTGCTGGCCAAGCCGCTGGTGGACACCAAGGGGGACACCGCGATCCTCTCCCGGCTGGGCGTGGCCCGGGAGGCGGACTTCCTGATCCGGCCCGGCGAACCGGTGCGGGAGCACTTCGGCCGGCTCGCCGCCGGGGAGGACCCGGAGGCGCTGCTCGAGCATGTGGACGTGAAGCCGGTGGCCTGCCTGCTCGTGGACGAGGCCCAGTTCCTGGACCCGGCGCAGGTGGACGACCTGTTCCGCATCGCCGTGCTCGATGACGTGCCGGTGATGGCCTACGGCATCCGCACCGATTTCCGTACCGAGGCCTTCCCGGGGGCCAGGCGCCTGCTGGAGATCGCGCACAGCCTCGAGGAGCTCAAGACCATCTGCCGGTGCGGACGCAAGGCCGTGTTCAACACCCGGCGGATCGGCGGCGAGATCGTGTTTGACGGCGACCAGGTCGCCATCGACGGCCAGGACGTCCGGTACGAGTCATTCTGCGGCAGCTGCTATCTGCAGGCTTCCGGCGGCCGGCTGGGGACCTGACCCGGCGCTCTGGCGGCCCGCCGGACGCAGGCGTAGCCTTCAAGGAAGTGCAGCGGCGCACTTCTTCGCGGGAAGGAAACGCGTCCATGACCCAGACGGCAGCAACGGAAACGGTCCTGGCGGATTACTACCGGCAAATGGTGCTGATCCGCACCTTCGAACTGCGGGCCGCCGAGATGTATACCAAGGCCAGGATCGGCGGCTACTGCCACCTGAACCTCGGCGAGGAGGCCACGGTCGTCGGCCTGATGGACGCGCTCCGGCCGACGGACTACCTGTACGCGAACTACCGGGTGCACGGCTATGCGCTGGCCCGCGGCCTGGCAGCCCGCAACGTGATGGCCGAACTCTTCGGCCGGGTCGACGGCGTCTCCGGCGGCTGGGGCGGGTCCATGCACCTGTTCGACGCCGGGGCGCGGCTGATGGGCGGCTACGGCATCGTCGGCGGGCAGATCCCGCTGGCCACCGGCGCCGCCTACGCGATCGCCTACCGCCAGCCGCCCGGACCGGAGTCCGAGGCGGTGATGTGCCTGCTCGGCGAGGGCACGACGGCGATCGGCGCCTTCCACGAATCCCTGAACATCGCCGCGCTGTGGAACCTGCCCGTGGTCTACGTGGTGATCAACAACCGCACCGGCATGGGCACCACCGTGGAACATTCCTCCGCGGAACCGGAAATCTACAAGCGCGCCGCCGCCTACCGGATGCCCGGCACCCGCGTGGACGGCACGGACCCGCTGGCGGTGCGCGACGCGGCCGCCGAGGCGCTGCGCACCGCCCGCGAGGAGCGCCGGCCCTACCTGCTCGAGACCATGAGCTACCGGCTCAAGGGGCACTCGGTGGTGGACCCGGCGCGGTACCGCAGCCAGGACGAGGTCTCCGAAGCGTGGGCCCACGACCCGCTGCCGCTGCTGCGCGAGAAGCTGATCGAGGGCGGCGTGCTCAGCGAGGAGGAGGTGCTCGACGCCGAGGCCGACGCGGTCCGGATCGTGGACGACGCCGTGGACTTCGCCCAGGCCGACGCGGCTCCGGAACCGGACGCACTCTTTGCGCACGCCTACGCCAGCCCCGTGGCCAACGCGCCCGGACAGCTGCCCGGGGAGCGCCTGTTCCGGCAGTAGCCGGCAGTGCCGGCCGCAGAACCGAAGGAGGATCCCAGGTGGCCCTGATCAGTTACCGCCAGGCGCTCAACGAGACCCTGCGGGCCGAGATGGAGCGGGACCCGGATGTCTTCCTGATCGGCGAGGAGATCGGCAGGTTCGAAGGCTCCTACAAGATCACCGCCGGGCTGCTGGAGCGGTTCGGCCCGGACCGGGTCCGGGACACCCCGATCGCGGAGGAAGGCTTCGCCGGGGTGGCCATCGGCGCGGCGATGCTCGGCCTGCGCCCGGTGGTGGAGTTCATGACGCTGAACTTCTCCCTGCTGGCGCTGGACCAGATCGTCAACCATGCGGCGAAGATCTACACCATGTTCGGCGGCCAGACCAGCGTGCCGGTGGTCTTCCGCACGCCGGGCGGCGGCGGCCAGCAGCTGGCCGCCACCCACTCGCAGAACCTGGAGGTCTGGTACGCCCACGTGCCCGGGCTGAAGGTGGTGGCCCCGGCCACCCCGGCGGACGCCAAGGCCATGCTGACCGCCGCGATCCGTGACGACGATCCGGTGTTCTTCCTGGAGAACCTGAGCCTGTACAACACCAAGGGCGAGGTCCCCGACGGCGAGCAGGTCGGTGAACTCGGCACCGCCGCCGTCGTCCGCGAAGGCAGGGACCTGACCGTCATCAGCTATTCGCGCGGCGTGGGCCTGGCCCTGCTGGTGGCCGACGAACTCGACCGGGACGGGGTGTCCGTCGAGGTGGTGGACCTGCGCAGCCTGCGCCCGCTGGACCGGGAGGCCTGCTGCGCCTCGGCGCGCAAGACCAGCCGCGCCGTCGTCCTCGAAGACGACTGGCTCAGTTTCGGCATCGGGGCCGAAGTCTCCGCCTCGGTCCACGAAGGGGCCTTCGACTACCTGGATGCGCCGGTGCGCCGGGTGGCGGCGGCGGAAATCCCGCTGCCGTACGCCAAGCCGCTGGAGCGCGCCGCCCTGCCTGACACCTCCGCGCTGGCCCGGGTCATCCGCGAAGTCCTGGACGACACCCGCTTCACCCGCTAGGAGACAGCCATGACGGACGTGCTCATGCCCCGGCTCTCGGACACCATGGAGGAGGGGACGATCAGCCGCTGGGTGAAGCAGGAGGGCGACACCGTGGCCCGGGGCGAGGTGCTGGCCGAGATCGAGACGGACAAGACCACCATGGACCTGGAGTCCTACGAGGACGGGGTGCTCGAACGCCAGCTGGCCGCCGAGGGGCAGACGGTGCCGATCGGGGCGCCGATCGCGGTAATCGGCGACGGCTCCGAGGTGGGCACGGCGGCCCCGGCGGTGCCGCAACCGGCCGCCCGGCTCGACGGCGGTG
>NZ_JBHTML010000140.1:0-11316 GCF_042679445.1 Arthrobacter sp. GCM10027362 | reverse complement strand
CGCCCTGGCCCCGGTCACCGACGCCGCCCGCACCTGGCGCGAGGGCCTGGGCGAAGACGCCGCCGCGGAATTCTTCGGCCTCGCCCCGGAGCAGGCGCCCGCCGTGTACGACGCGGCCTCGCCGGTGCGGCAGCTGCCCCTCGGGGTTCCCGTCCTGGTGGTCCACGGCGCGGTGGATCAGCGGGTGCCGGTGGAGCATTCGCAGGACTTCGTCACCGGCGCCCGCCGGGCCGGGGACCGGGTGGATTTCCACTCCCCGCACGGCCTGGACCATCTGGCCGCGATTGATCCGTCCACCCGCAGCTGGGAGCTGGTGCGTCACTGGCTGGCAGGCGCCGGAGGTCAGGTCCGGCTGCGCAGCAGCTCTTCTGCATGAGCCGCGGCCGGGTCCCGCAGGATCCGGTGCAAGGCCAGGAACACCTGTTTGGCCCGGGGCGCCTTCCACTCCGGGGGAAGGTATTCCAGCGGCAGGTTGGGATCCCGGTAGGGAAACTTCCGCCACCGCGTCAGCATGGGCACATACGTGCCGAAGGCCAGCCGGCGCTCCGCGGACGGCAGCGGCCCGGCCGCTGCCCGCTGTTCCCAGTAGTCCGCGAGCTCCGCATAGCTGTCCAGGAACTCCGCGTACTGCTGGTCCAGCGAGGCCAGGTCCCACCACCTGGCCACCTGGGCCCGGATGTCCGATCCCTTGAGGTAGTCGCCGGAAAAATACTCGGCGTAGCCGTCCAGCCCGCGTTCGGCCAGGCGGTCCATCGCCTGGCCCATTACCGTGCTGGGCGCGATCGCCACGCCCGCGGCGACGAAGCCGAACCCGAGGCTGGTCAGCTCGGCCTTCAACTCGTAGCGGCGGTTGCGCTCGGTCTCGGGCACCGAGAAGACCACCAGCGACCAGGGGTCCTCCGGCCGCGAGCGCTGCGGTGCAAAGATCCGCTCGTCGTCGGCATTAAAGAGGTCCAGCACGTCCGGGGAGAGCGCGTAGCGCGCCACGCCGTCGTCCTTGACGCTGCGCAGGATGCCCTTGGACTTCAGCCGTGAAACCGTGGACCGCGCCGCCTGCCCGTCGATGCCCAGGTCCGCCAGCATCGCCACGAGCGCCGCGACGGGCAGCACGCCGCCGGCACCCCCGCCGTAGAGGCCGTAGAGGGTGACGATCAGCTGCTGGTGCAGCAGGCGCTGGGTGCGGGGCGGGGCCGGCGGCCAGCCCGATTCCAGTTGGGAGGGGGACACGGTCCCATCCTATGCAGGCCGGCGCGGCGCCTGCGGCAATGGCCGCCTTACGCTCGGTGCTTCCAGGTATCCCGCACGATGTCGCGCGCCTCGCGGTACAGTTTCCTCGCCTCGGGGCTGGCGGCGACACCGTAGAGCTTGGCCGCCGTCGTCCAGACCTGCCGCACCTTCTTGCGCAGCTCGGGATCCCTGGCCAGACGCGCCGCGGTGCCTTTCACGGCGGCAGCCTTCTGCCGGGTGGACGCCGTCGCCTTCCGCACAGGCGGTGCGGGCTTCGCCGGTTCTTCGCTCATGGGGCCCCTTGTTCCGGTCCGGTATCCCCATCGTACGCGTTGCCGCCATTATTGGCGGTGCACCGGGCCGCGGTGGCTGTTGCCATGGAAGAATCGCCTATGGACAGGCCGGATGGTCCCGGTGCTGCCCAACCCGCACCGCAGCACCGGAAAGGCCCGCCCATGCCCACTGCCACCATCAACGACGCCGCGATCGCCTACACCGACTCGAACCCGGACGCCGGTACCGGCAATGTGCTGCTGCTCCTGCACGGGCACGCCTTCGACCGCAGCATGTGGGACGGGCAGGTGCAGCGCTTCACCGCCGCGGGCTGGCGCGTCATCGCCCCGGACCTGCGCGGCTTCGGCGAATCCGAGGTCACCGCCGGCATTGTCTACACCGAGGAGTTTGCCGCGGACGCCGTCGGGCTGCTCGACCGGCTCGAGATCGACAGGGCCGTGGTGCTCGGCTACTCGATGGGCGGCCAGGTGGCCATGGAAATCCAGCACTCCCATCCGGAGCGGGTGCGCGCCCTGGTCATCGTGGACACGGTCCCGCAGGCCGAGGACACCGCGGGCAGGCGCCGCCGCCACACCACCGCGGACCGCCTCATTGCCGAAGGCATGCACGGCTACGCCGCCGATGTCCTGGGCGTCATGATTGCCGCATACAACGTGGAGAAGCTTCCCGAGGTCGCCGACAAGGTGCTGCAGATGATCCGCCGCTCCCCCGCCGCCGGCTCCGCCGCCGCGATGCGCGGCCGGGCGGAGCGCCGCGACTTCACGGACACGCTGCGCGCCGTGGAGGTACCGGCCCTGGTCATCGCCGGCGCGGACGACGCGTTCGACGGCGGCGCCGCCGCCCGCATGCACGAACTCATGCCGCACAGCACCCTCGCCACGATCGACGGCGCCGGCCACACCCCCAGCCTCGAGCAGCCCGAGGAGTTCAACCGCGCCCTCGGCTCGTTCCTGGCCGGACTGACCTGACGGCCGGCACCGCTGCCGGCCCGACTTACCGGCTGCCGTCCGGCTCCAGCTCCGTCCCGGCGGCAACGAACCTGTCGGCCGTCACCTGGCTGTCCTGCCCCAGGACGGTGAGCGCATCCTCGCCGCCCACCTGGGCATGTGGGCCAATAACGGCCCGGTCATCGGCAACCACGCGCACCAGTTCGGCCCCGGATTGCACGCGTACCCCGGCCAGCAGGACCGAGTCCCTCACCACCGCCCCCGGCTCGACGACGGCGCCGGGGCCCACGAGGCTGCGGACCACCGTGCCGCGCACGGTGGAACCGGCGGAGACCAGGCTGTCCTCGATCCGGGCCCCGGCAGCCACCGAGGCCGGCATGAGCCGGGGGCCGGCCGTCAGGATGGGCCAGCCGGCGTCCTGCAGGTTGAAGCCCGTCCCGTCCAGCAGCTGCATGTGCGCTTCCCAGTAGCTGGGCACCGTCCCAAGGTCCCGCCAGTACCCGTGGTGCCGGTGCTCGGCGACCGCGGCATGCTCCACCAGGTACGGGACCAGTTTGTCCCCGTAGTCCTTCAGCCCCTCCTCGCCGGCGAGGCGGTCCATCGTCTCGAGCAGGACCTCGGCATGGTAGAGGAACACCTCGGCGGCCACCAGGTCCGTCTTCGGCTTGTCCGGCTTGTACTCGAAGCCGGTCACCGTCCCGCCGCCGGCCTCGACGATGCTGTGGCGGGACAGATCCCCGCCGCCCTGCGTGGTCACCATGGTCAGGTCCGCACCGGCTGCGGCATGGGTGTCCAGCACGTCGCGGAAATCCATCCGGTACAGGTTGTCCGCGCTGAGCACCAGGACTAGGTCCGGGCCGAAGTCCCGGATCAGCCCCGCCTGCCGGTGCAGGGCATCCGCGTTGCCCTCCGAGAACCCTTCCCCGGCCGCTCCCTGGTACGGCGGCAGGATGCGCAGGCCGCCGTCGGTGCGGTCCAGGTCCCAGGGCCGGCCGTTGGCTATGTGGTCGTTGAGCGAAAACGGCAGGTACTGCTCCACCACCCACACGTCGGTGATCCCGCTGTGTGCCGCGTTGGACAGCGGAACGTCGATCATCCGGTAGTGCCCGCCGAACGGCAGCGAGGGCTTGGACCGCCGGTCGGTCAGTACCCCCATCCGGCCGCCCGGACCGCCCGCGAGGATGATTGCCAGGACCTTGGCTCGGCGCATGCGCCCAGCCTACCGGTGTATCCGTCCGGCGGCAGCAGGCCCTACCGCCCGGGGCGCTCCGGCTCCAGGCCGGCCAGGTCCCCGCGGACCAGCCGGCGCGCCACCTCGGTGAGCAGCTCCACGCCGCGCAGCGCGTCGTCGTCGCGGGTGTACTCGGCCTCGTTGTGCGAGATGCCGTCCACGCTGGGCACGAACAGCATGACCGTCGGCACCACGTCCTTCAGGTTCGTCGAATCGTGCCCGGCCACGGTCATGATCTCGGTGTGGCGGAACCCAAGCCGCTCGGCGCTGGCCCTGCCCAGCGCCACCCCCTCGGGCTGGTAGGCCACCAGCCCCCAGCGGTGCGTCAGCTCCAGGGCAATGTCGGTGCGGGAGCGTTCCTCCGCTGCGCCGATCCACTTGCCCAGCAGGTCCATGGCACGGGCCAGCACGTCCTCGTCCGGGGAGCGCAGATCCAGGTTCATGACCACCTGGCGGGCGATGGTCACCGGCGAGTTGGGCAGGACGTGCATCTCCGACACCGAGGTGTGCAGCAGGCCGGGTTCGAATTCCGCGGCCAGGTCCCGTGCGGCGGAGATGACCAGCGCCGCCCCGTAGAGGGCGTCCCGGCGGTCCTCCATCCGGGTGGAGCCGGTGTGCGACTGCGCGCCGTCGACGGTGACGCGGTACTTGCTGGCCGCCCAGGTGCGGTCCACGATGCCGACCTGGGTGCCGCCCTCCTCCAGGCTCCTGCCCTGCTCGATGTGGATTTCGGCGTAGCGGGCGACGTCGGCGAGCACCGGCGCACTGGCGTCCGGCCGGCGGTGGCCGGCCGCCAGGGCCTGGGCTACGGTCACCCCGGCAGGATCGGTGGTGGCCAGGGCGTCCCGCAGCGGCAGCTTCCCGGTGAAGACGGAACTGCCCATCATGCTGGGGGTGAAGCGGCTGCCCTCCTCGTTGAACCAGTTCACCACGGCCAGGTTGCAGACCGGCTCCAGTTCCCCGGCACGGGCTTCGGCGGCGACCCGGGCGGCCGCGTGCGCTGCGGCGAGCACGCCGTAGGCGCCGTCGAACCTGCCCGCCAGCGGCTGGGAGTCCAGGTGGGACCCAAGCAGCACGTACGGGGCCCCGGGGACCAGGTCGAGCGTGCCGAACTGGTTGCCCGCCTCGTCCAGGCTCTCGGCAAAGCCGTGCCGGGCGAGCCAGTCCCCGAACCACTTCCGGGTGGCGTGGTCGGCGGGCGTGCCGGCCTGCCGGTCCACGCCGCCGCCGGGGGTCGCGCCGAAGCCGGACATGGCCGCGAAGTCTTCGAGGAACCCGGTGTTGGTAGTGCTCATTCGCTGTCCTTTCCCATGGATGCCGCCGCCAGTCCTGCCTGGGCCCGTGCCGGGAAGTTTTCCGCACCGAAGCGGATCTCGCCCCCGACCATGGTGGCCAGGACCTGCGTGGCCGAAATGCGTGCAGGCTCGACGGCGGTGGGGTCCTGGTCCAGGAACACCAGATCCGCCAGGTATCCGGGGGCGAGGCGCCCCTTGGTGTCCGCGGTGCCCGTGGCGGCCGCCGAGCCGGTGGTGTAGGCGGCCAGGGCCTGGGCCGCGGTGATCCTCTCGTCCGGGCCGTAGACCGCCCCGGAGGGGGTCAGGCGCTGCACGAAGGACTGCATGACGTCCAGCGGCCGGCCGTTGGATACGGGCCGGTCCGAACTGCCGGGCAGGACCGCGCCGCGCTCCAGCAGGCTCCTGGCCGGATAGGACCAGGAGGTGCGCTTGGGGCCGAGCAGGCGGGCCATGCCGTCGCCGAATTCGGTGATGAAGTGCGGCTGCGGCACCAGCACGATGCCGGCCGCGGCGATCCGGTCCAGCTGTTCCGGGCGGACCACGCCGCCGTGTTCGATCCGGTTGGGCAGCGCGGCGGGCCCGTAGGTTTCCTGGGCCTCGGTGATGATGTCGATGGCGTGGTCGACGGCATGGTCGCCGATTGCGTGCATCGCGATTGCCCAGCCGGCCCGGTAGGCCTGAAGCGCCGAGGCGCGCAGCGTCTCCGCGTCCATCTGCAGGTAGCCGTGGTTGTGGGGGCAGCCGACGTATTCCTCGGTCACGTAGGCGGTGCTGCCCAGCAGCGATCCGTCGCTGAAGATCTTGACCGAGCCGAGCCGAAGCCAGTCATCCCCCAGGCCGGAGCGGATGCCGGCGTCCAGGCCCCGGGATTCGGGGTCGCTGGCGTGGCCGGGCACCCGGTGGAGGGCGTCCAGCACCATCATCGGCTGCATCCGGACGCTGAGCAGGCCCTTGTCGCGTGCGTTCTGGTAGGCGGCGAACTCGCGCGGCGAGTAGCCGATCCAGCCGCCGGCAATGCCGGCGTCGGTCACGCTGGTGATTCCTTCGGACAAGTAGTGCGTGGTCGCCAAATCCAGCGCCCGCTCGATGGTCTCCAGCGGGTACGGCAGCATGAGGTCCTGGACCAGCCGCATGGCGTTCTCCTCCAGCAGCCCCGTGGGCCGGCCGGTCTCGTCCGCGGCGACGACTCCGCCGTCAATCGGCGCGGCGAGGTCGGCGCGTTCGGCCACCCGGGCCAGGGCGGCGCCGTTGAGGGTGCAGGCATGCCCGGAGGAATGCTTGATCCACACCGGACGGCCGCCGGCGGCGGCGTCCAGGCGGTCCCGGTCCGGCTGCTGCCCGCCAAGCAGCAGCGGGCTGAAGCCCGAGGCGATGACCCACTCGTCCGCGGCAAGCGGCGCCGCCGCTTCGGCGACGACCCGGTAGACGTCCTCCAGGCTCCGCACCGCGCCCAGGTTCGCCTCCATCAGCCCCAGCCCGAACCACACACTGTGCGCGTGCACATCGTTGAAGCCGGGCACCACGGCGGCCCCGGCGGCGTCGATGGTCCGGGCCGCGCGGCGGGCAAGGTCCGCGTCCGGGTCCACGGCGAGCACCTTGCCGCCGTGGATGAGCAGGCTGCCGGCCTCGGGGTGCGCAGGGTCCTGGGTGAGTATACGGGCGTTGCGGATCAACAAGTCGGCAAACATAAATCCTCTTAGATCAAAGGTCTCCCGGCGCCGGGAGGTAAGGTCCGCCGCTTTGGGGGGAGCGGCGCCCTCGCAGACCATTCAACTCTGGAATAATGGCGCTTTCAATCGACAAAAGCCGCCGTTTTGGGGTGCATATTTTGGCATTTGCATAAAATGGGATTATGACCGCAGAGCACGGCGACGCCATCTACCCCATGCCCGCCCCTGCCCGGGACTTCCGGCTGGGACCGTCGTCCGAGCCCGAGTGGACGCGGCTGATCGAGCGGCTGTGGAAGGAGCGGGACCTGCTGGTCAGGGACTTCCTGCAGCGCTTTTCCGCCGTTTCATACGGCGGGGCGCCGGTGCCGCGGGAGGACGTGTACCGGACGGCCGTGGACACCATGGACATGTTCCTCTTCCAGCTCGCCGGCCTGGACCTGCCGCCCGACCTGCGCACGCTCCCCCGCGACGTGGCGGTACGCCGCGCCCGGCAGGGCGTGCCCCTGGATGCCTTCCTCGAGGCGGTCCGCAATGACTTCCGGGTGCTCTGGAAGGGGCTGGAGCGGGTGGCCCGGGACAACGGCATCAGCGTCCTGGTCGCCAACATGGACCGCGTGCTGGACAGCGTCGAAGGCTACATCAGCAACATCCAGCAGGCCTTCGCCGAAGAGGAGGCCCTGCTGGCGCGCAACAAGCAGCTGTACCGGCAGCGCCTGCTCTCCCGGCTCTTCCGCGCCGAATCCGAGGATCCGGAGGAGGTCAGGGACATTGCCGCCGCCCTCGGAGTCCAGGCCGCGGACACCTTCGAAGTGCTCGCGGCCGTCGGCGACGGCGCGGCCCAGGCCCAGCGCCAGTATGAATCCGACCGCCGCACATACGTGTACGAAGCCGGTGACGCCGTGTACCTCTTCCGCCCCGAACGCAAGGGACGCACCTGGCGGGAGGAGGCCCCCGGCTTCCCCGCCGGCTATCTGGACGCGGTGCAGGGACTGGCAGCCGTCCCTGCCGCGGCATCCGCTGCGCTGGTGCTGGCGGCCCGCCGGCACGCCGGGCTGGCCACCGTGGAGGAGAGCTGGATGGGGATTGCCGGCGAACTGCTCGAGGAGAAGCTGCCGGGCTTTGCCGCCCCGGCCCGGGCCGCCCTGGATAAGTGCACGCCGCATGAACGCCAGCGCCTGCTGCAGGTGGCCCGCAGCTATGCCCGGACCGGATCGATCAAGGAAACCTCCGAAGAGCTGTACTGCCACCGCAACACCGTGGTCAACCGGCTGCACAGCCTGCAGGAGGTCATCGGGCTCGACCTGACGGTGCCGGCGGAAGCCGCCCGCGCGCTCGTCGCCCTCAGCCTTTATGACGGCTTAGGGGACCAACCCCACGGCTAGATTGTGGATTTGCCCAAACTTATGCCGAAAACCCGGTGAATATTGTCATTGTTTGGGGCATTGCCACCCGCCTATTCTCGGATAGACACTTCCATCTGCCCGTGCGTCCCGCCAGCGCCTTCTCCCAGCCGCGCTGGTCAGGCCCCCGCCTCCGGACCGCCAGGGGATCCGCGATGCAGACCTCTCCCAGTTCGAAAGGCCCCTCCAGTGACCACGTCGCCAGCACTTCCCGGCGCCAAGAGCGCCCCGCCGGTCATCTCCGGCAAGGACGCAGGCAAGATCGCCCGCGCCGCCTTTGTCGGGACGGCGCTCGAATGGTACGACTACTACCTCTTCGGCACCGCCGCGGCCCTGGTCTTCAACCGGCTCTTCTTCACGGAACTGAACCCCACCGCGGCCCTGCTGGCCTCCTTCGCCACCTTCGGCGTCGGCTTCGCCGCCCGGCCGATCGGTGCCGTCCTCTTCGGCTTCATCGGCGACCGCTACGGACGCCGGCCGGCGCTGCTGACCACGATCGTGATGATCGGCATCGCCACCGGCCTGATCGGCCTGCTGCCGGACTTCGGCAGCATCGGCCTGGCCGCCCCGGTCCTGCTCGCCGTGCTGCGCCTGGTCCAGGGCCTGGCCGTCGGCGGCGAATGGGGCGGCGCGGTGACCATGGCCGTCGAGCACGCCCCGGCCGAAAAGCGCGGCCGGTACGCCGCCATGGTCCAGATCGGCTCGCCCGTGGCCACCCTGCTCGCCTCCACCGCGTTCACGCTGGTGCTGCTCTTCCCCTCCGAGGCCTTCGACGCCTGGGGCTGGCGCATCCCGTTCCTGCTGGCCTTCCCGATGCTGCTCATCGCGCTCTGGATCCGCCTGAAGGTCGAGGAGTCGCCGATCTTCAAGGACCTGCTGGCCCAGGAGGAAACCGCCAAGGTGCCGGCGCTGGACGTCTTCCGCCACGCCGGCGGCCGCCTGGTGGTCGCCGTGCTCGCCGCCCTGCTCGGCGTCGGCGGCTTCTACATGATCACCACGTTCGCGGTCAGCTACGGCTCCAACACCCTCGGGGTGGACCGCAATGTCATGGTCAATGCCACGCTGATCGCCGCCGTCGCCCAGATCGTCGTCACCATCCTGATGGGCCGGCTGGCCGAAAAGGTCGGCCCGGGCAAGGTCACCATGTGGGGCGGCATCGTCACCGCCGTCCTGGCCTTCCCGATGTTCGCCATGATCGACACGAAGTCCCCGCTGCTGATCACCTTGGCGATCACCCTGGGCATCATGCTCATCGCCGTCGCGTACGCGGTCAACGGCGCCCTGCTGACCGAACTCTTCCCGCCGAAGCTGCGCTACTCCGGCGTGGCCCTGGGCTACAACATCGCCGGGGCCACCAGCGGCTTCATGCCGATGGTCGCCACCGCCATGCTCGGGGTCTCCGGCAACCAGTCCTGGGGTGCGGCGCTGATCCTGGCCATCATCGCGCTGCTGACCGCCGTCGGCGGGTTCCTCGGCCAGCGCCTGCGGGTCCAGGACAAGCAGCTGGTCGCGAACGCCTAGCCATTGACACCCAGCCATTGACCTGGGGGAGCCGTCCGGCGGACGGCTCCCCCGCGCCTTTCCCGGAGGAGAACATGCCCACTGAAGAACAGACCCGCCGCATCCTCGACGCCGTCGACGCCGCCTTCGACGCCCAGCTCGCCTTCACCCAGGATTTGGTCAGGCACCCGTCCCTGCGCACCCGCGAAGGCAGCGCGCAGGACCTGCTGTATGCGGCCATGGCCGGACGCGGACTGGAAATGGACCGCTGGGAGCTGGATCCGGCCGAGCTCGCCACGCACGAGGGCTTCGGCCCCGTGACCGTCCCGTACGCGGACATGACCAACGTGGTGGGCACCTACCGCCCGGCCGCGGAACGGGGCCGGTCCCTGATCCTCAACGGCCACGTCGACGTCGTCCCCGAGGGCCCGGCCGAGGCCTGGTCCCGCTCGCCCTGGGACGCCCCGATCATCGACGGCTGGCTGTACGGCCGCGGCGCCGGCGACATGAAGGCCGGGCTGGCGGCCAACCTGTTCGCGTTCGACGCCGTCCGCGCCGCCGGGTTCGACCCGGCCGGGCGCATCCACTTCCAGTCCGTGGTCGAGGAGGAATGCACCGGCAACGGTTCGCTGGCCGCGCTGCTGCGCGGCTACCGGGCCGACGCCGTGATCATCCCCGAGCCCGAGGAGGACATGCTGGTCCGCGCCAATGTGGGCGTGCTCTGGTTCAAGGTCAGGGTCACCGGCAGCCCCACGCACGTGCGGGAAATGGGATCCGGCTTCAATGCGATCGACGCCGCCTACACGGCCATGGCGGCGCTGCGCGAGGTGGAAGCGAAGTGGAACGCGGACCGGGCATCCCACCGCTACTTCGAGGACCTGGACCATCCGATCAACTTCAACTTCGGCCGGATCGCGGGCGGGGACTGGCCCTCGAGCGTGCCGGCCTGGTGCGAGTTCGACGTGCGCGCGGCGATCTACCCGGGCACCACCGCCGAGGCGGCCTGGGCCGAGCTGCAGGAGTGCCTGGCCGGGCTGGGCCGCGGCGAGGCCCCGATCCACGCCGAGGCCACCCGCACCGGCTTCTTCGCCGAGGGCTACGTGCTGGAGCCGGGCAGCGCGGCCGAGGCCCTGCTCGAACGCACGCACGGGCAGGTGTTCGGCCGCGACCTGGAAAGCTTCACCACCCCCGGCTACCTCGACGGGCGGGTCTTCGCCCTCTACGCGGACACCCCGGCACTGGTGTACGGCCCGGTCTCGGAGGCGATCCACGGGTTCGACGAACGCGTCTCGGTGGAGTCGGTGCGCCGGATCACCAAGAGCATCGCGCTGTTCATTGCCGGCTGGTGCGGGATCGAGGAACGGGCCTAGGCCTGCGCGTTCCCTGCCCGCGTGGACGGTTCCCCCGGTATCCGTCCCATCCGCGCTTCCGCGCGGGCCCGGATGGCGCCTGCGCAGCGGTGCAGCCGCCGGGTGCGTGGTCCGGCCCGCGGACCACGCACCCGGGGCGGGAAGACCGTCTAGAGCACCGAGCCTGCCTGCAGGGCCGCGGCTCCGGCAGGCCTGGAGACAGCGACCATGTGCTCGCGCGGGACCACCTTGATGCGTTCGCGCACCACCGGGCCGCGGGAGGTCTCCACGGTGCCGGCGGCCTCGCCCAGCTCCTTCTCGTGGGCGTCCAGCTTCAGCCAGCCCTCCCAGGTGGTGTACTGCACGCCGCGCCCGTCCAGCAGCGCGAGGATGGCGTCCTCCT
>NZ_JBHTML010000139.1:0-11649 GCF_042679445.1 Arthrobacter sp. GCM10027362 | reverse complement strand
GCCCGGTGCCGCGGGCGGCGCGCTTGCGCTGGGCGTTGGCCCCGGTGGACCTGCCCTGGCCATGGTTCGCGGCCCGGCCGGCCTCCAGGACCGCCTTGCGGACCTGGGGGTCCACCGTGGCGGCGACCTCGCCCACCAGCCTGGCCACCAGTTCGGAGCCGGGCGAAACGTTTTCAAAGGCCACGTCGACGCCGGCGGCCTTCATCATCTTGCCCACCTCATGCTTCTGCTCGGGTACCGCCACCGTCACCACCGTGCCGTCGGAACCGGCGCGGGCGGTGCGGCCGGAGCGGTGCAGGTAGGCCTTGTGCTCGGTGGGCGGGTCCACGTGGACCACCAGCTCGACCTCGTCCACGTGGACTCCGCGCGCGGCGACGTCGGTGGCCACCAGGACGCGGACTTCGCCGGATGAGAATTCGGCCAGGTTCCGGTCGCGGGCATTCTGCGAGAGGTTCCCGTGCAGGTCCACGGCCGGGATGCCGGCGTCGGTCAGGCTCTTGGCCAGCTTGCGGGCCTGGTGCTTGGTCCGGGTGAACAGCACCCTCCGGCCCCGGCCGGAGGCAAGGGTGCCGATCAGCTGCCGCTTCGCCGCCTGGTCCGCCACCACGAGCACATGGTGTTCCATGGTGGTCACCGCAGCCTGCGGATCATCCACCGAGTGGGTCAGCGGATTGGACAGGAAGCGCCTGACCAGCTTGTCCACCCCGTTGTCCAGGGTCGCCGAGAAAAGCATCCGCTGCCCCTGCGCCGGGGTGGCGGCCAGCAGCCGCTGGACCACCGGCAGGAAGCCCAGGTCCGCCATGTGGTCCGCCTCGTCCAGCACGGTGATTTCCACCGTCTCGAGGGTCAGGATCTTCTGCCGCATCAGGTCCTCGAGCCGGCCCGGGCAGGCCACCACAATGTCGACGCCGGCGCGCAGGGCTTTTTCCTGGCGCTGCTGCGACACCCCGCCGTAGATCACGGTGGTGTTCAGGCCCAGCTCGTTGGCCAGCGGCTCGATGGTGGCGTTGATCTGGGTCGCCAGCTCGCGGGTCGGAGCCAGCACCAGGCCCAGCGGACGGCCGGGGCGGCGGCGGTAGGCGGCTTCCCGCTCCGCGAGCCGGGAGACCAGCGGCAGGGCGAAGGCCAGGGTCTTGCCGGAGCCGGTGCGGCCGCGGCCGAGCACGTCCCGGCCGGCCAGCGTGGAGGGAAGGGTCTCGGCCTGGATGGGGAACGGTTCGGTGATGCCGGAGGCGGCCAGCGAGGCAACGAGCGGCTTGGAGACGCCAAGGTCCTTAAAGGAGCGCACGGCAGCAGAAGTAGTCATAGTTCCGGAAAAGTACTTTCGGTCAGTGGCCCCGGCACCGGTGTGGCCCAGGGGTCGCCGAAGAAAAGCCAGACAGCGTCAACCGCGGGGAGTCCGGGCGGCACAGGGGCACGGAAACCCGGTCTGCGGGAGAAGTTTGCATGCGTTCATCGACGCAGGGAACACCGCCGGCCAGCCGGGATGGTGCTCCAAGTACACCAATTCTACCAGTGCGGGCCGGCGGCACCGTTCCGGCGGCCGGCCCCGGCCCGCCCGGCGCACTGGATACCCTAGTAGGGATGATTACAGCCAACAGCACCCCCGACCGGTCTTCCGCCGGCAGCCTGCCGGAAGACACCGCCGCGGACCCGGCGACGGTGCCGCCTGCACCACCGCGCCGCGGCCAGCCGGTCAGCTTTGTCCGCCGCGGCTCGCGGTTGCAGGGCCGCCGCCGGCAGGCTTGGGAACAGTACGCCGGCAGGTTCGTGGTGGATGTCCCGCGCCGGGATTCCGATACCTCGGTGGCTCCGGACTATGTCTTCGACCCCGAAGCGGCCTTCGGGCGGCAGGCACCGCTCGTCGTCGAAATCGGTTCCGGGCTTGGCGAGGCCGTCTGCCATGCCGCCCTGGAGCATCCGGACTGGGATTTCCTCGCGGTGGAGGTCTACCGTCCCGGGCTGGCGCAGACCCTGCTGCGGATCGGCCAGCAGGGCCTGTCCAATGTCCGGGTGGTCCAGGCCAATGCCCCCGAGGTGCTGGCCACCATGCTGGCGCCCGGGTCGGTGGCGGAACTGTGGGTCTTCTTCCCCGATCCCTGGCACAAGACCCGGCACATCAAGCGCCGCCTGGTCCAGGCCGGCTTCGCCGCCGCGGCCGCACGGGTCCTGCAGCCGGGCGGCCGGTGGCGGCTGGCGACGGACTGGTCCTCCTACGCCATCCAGATGCGCGAGGTGGGGCAGGCGTCGCCCGAGTTCGTGAACGTCCATGAGGGTGAACGTGCCGGGGCGGACAGCCCGCTGACACGGGTCTGGGAAAGCGGCGTCGAGCAGTTGGTCGGCGGCGCCCCCGTGCGCGAGGGCAGGGCCCCGGTCAGCACCGGCAACGCCAGCGAAGGCGAGGGCGTGGACACCGTCGGCGGCTGGGCGCCGCGGTTCGAGGGCCGCGCCCTGACCAGCTTCGAGCAGAAGGCCCGCAGGGCCGGGCGCGGGATCTTCGACCTGACGTTCCGGCGCCGCTAACCGTCCTCCGCCGCACCGTGCATGTAGACGGCGGCCACCGGGGCGTCACGCCCGTTGCGGATTTCGACGCAGGTGATGTCCTCGGGCATCGTCGCGGTGGAGGCCACCAGCCTGGCCTTCCCCGTCGGTGTCGCCTGCCAGGTGGCAATCTGCCAGTCGACGCCGGTGCGGTCGGTCAGCCACAGGGAGAACACCCCCTGGTCCGGCAGCATCGCCCCGTTCACGGCCAGCTCGGTGCCCCAGGCCCGGTGGACCAGGTCCAGCTCGACCTGCAGCCCGGAGGACGCGGTCATGGTGTAGTTTTCCGTCTCCTGCGTCGGGTGCAGCACCAGCGGGCCGGCGGCGGCGCCGATGGCCAGGCATGCCGCGGCGACGCCGGCGATCAGGGCCGCCGTCAGCCGTCGTGCGCGGCGGCGGCGCCGGGCCAGCTCCGCCATCAGCCCGCGGGCCATGTCCCGGGCAGGTCCGGGCGCGGGCCCGGCCAGTGCCATCGCCTCTTCCCGGGTCAGGGCCGCGAGCGCGTCCGGCAGGGCCTGGAGTTCGGCCAGTTCCGCCCGGCACCGGGCGCATCCGGCCAGGTGGTGTTCCAGCAGCAGCCGCTCGCCGGGCTCGATGCCGCCGAGGACGTAGGCCCCCAGCAGCAGGCGCAGGCCCTCATGGCCCTCCCTCACGGTGCAACCCCCATCTCGTCCAGGACGGCACGCAGCGCCTTGGCAGCATAGAAGGCCCGGGACTTTACCGTCCCCAGCGGGATGTTCAGGGCCCTGGCTGCGTCCGCGGCGGTCAGCCGCTGGTAGTGCAGGGCCAGAATCACGCTGCGGTGCTCCGCGCTGAGCCGTCCGAGTGCTTCCTCGATGAGCACCCGCAGCAGCAGTTTGTCCACCTGGTCCGCCGCTGCCGGCTCCTCCTCGGGGAAACCCGTCTCCGGCACGCGCCGGGATCGCCGGCGGTACTCGTCGATAATGACGTGCCGCGCCGTCCGGTACAGATAACCGCGCAGGTTCTCCGGATCCGCCCCGCGGCGCCAGACCCGCAGGATGGTTTCCTGCACCACGTCCTCGGCCTGGTCCGGATTGGACATGGCAGCGAGCACGAACCGCCGCAGGGCCACCGCATGGTCGCGGTACAGCTGGGCGACGGCTTCATCTTCCATCGGCATGGACGACCTCCCGGTCCGGCGGACCCTGCGGCAGCACCGGGGAACCGCTTCCAACAACAAGGACGGCGGCTCCCCGCAAAAGGTTCAACGCCCGGAGCGCCAGTACACATCCAAATCCTTGGAAGTTCCGTGGAACGGGCAGTCTCCATGGCCGGCAGGAACGGCCCGCGGAAAAATGCCGGCCCCGGGCTGAACCATTGCAGCCGGAGACGGCGTCTTTGCACATAGCGGCCCGCCTCGGTGGATCGCGTATCCGAGACAATCCGCTTGATCGTAAGGAACACGTCATGAAGCTCAAACTTAGCGGCGCGGCAGCCATCCTGGCCGCAGGCCTCATGGGACTGACCGGCTGCGGTGGAAATACCGGAACGGTGCCGGCCACTCAATCGGTGGCCCCGGCCCCGGCGTCGCCCTCGGTGGCGTCTCCGTCGTCCATGGCCCCCGTGCCGCAGGGCAGCGCGGAACTGAAGGTCGCCGATTCCAAGCTGGGCCAGATCGTGGTGGACGCCAAGGGCATGACGGTCTACTACTTCACCAAGGACGTCAAGGACTCGGGCAAGAGCAACTGCACCGGCGAGTGCATCGCGGCCTGGCCGCCGGTCCTGACCGAGAGCGACAAACCCAAGGTCGAGGGCGTCACGGGAACCATCGGCACCATCACGACGCCGGAGGGCAAGAAGCAGATCACCATCAACGGCATGCCGATCTACTACTGGGTCAAGGACAAGGCCCCCGGAGACACCACCGGCCAAGGCGTGAACGATGTCTGGTACGTGGTGGCGCCGAACGGCGACATGATCAAGAAGTGAGATCGTCTCCTCCCGCCAAGGGAGGAGGGGCCCGGTTCCCACGGCTCATGCCGCGGGAACCGGGATGGTCCCCGCTTCTGCCGGTGCCGGCCCCGTGCTGCCTCCACGGGCGTCACGGGTCTCCGCCTGCCCGGCGGCGACCCGCAGAAAATCGACTGCGGCATCAAGGCCGCGGTCACGGCGTGCCGCGCATGCCGGGCAGCGGCGGGTGGGGAATCCGCGGTCCGGAAAACGTCCTAGTGCTGCGGGCGCCAGAGCATGACGGCCTGGGTGCGCGGGTGGGGCCGCTGGCCGCGGGCCAGGCTGACCACATCGCCTGCCAGGCCGGCGGCGAAGATCCGGCCCGTCTGAAGCCGCGCGCGCCGCTTGGCCTGCTCCAGCTCGGCGCTCAGCTCCTTGACCCGGGACTGCAGGGCGGAAACCTGGTGCTCCAGTTCCAGAATGCGCTTGATGCCTTCCAGAGACACACCTTCCTGCGACAGCCGCTGCACCTCGCGCAGGGAATCCACGTCCTGCTGCGAATAGCGCCGCTGGCGGCCGGCCTGGCGGGACGGGGAAACCAGTCCCAGCCGGTCGTACTGGCGCAGGGTCTGCGGGTGCATCTCCGCCAGTTCGGCGGCAACGGAGATAACAAAAATCGGCGCATTGCGGTCGATGCTCATTGCCGTCCCCCTTCCGTCCCGCCTACAACCTGGCCTTGGCGGCCAGGTTGTGCCGGGGATCTGCGTCCGCGGTGGCTTCGGCGAAGGCCTTCACCGCGTCTTCGGCCTGCTTGTTCAGGTTCTGCGGCACTACGATGTCGATGGTGACCAGCAGGTCTCCGGTACCCTTGGACGTCTTGACGCCCCGGCCCTTGACGCGCAAGGTACGGCCGGACGGGGTGCCCGGCGGAATCCTGACCTTCACGGTTTCGCCGGTGATCGTCGGAACCTCAATCTGGGCGCCCAGCGCGGCCTCGGC
Organism: Arthrobacter sp. GCM10027362; assembly: GCF_042679445.1. Classification (NCBI taxonomy): domain Bacteria; kingdom Bacillati; phylum Actinomycetota; class Actinomycetes; order Micrococcales; family Micrococcaceae; genus Arthrobacter; species Arthrobacter sp. GCM10027362. The sequence continues at coordinate 6,198 of NZ_JBHTML010000139.1, read as the reverse complement.
AAAAGTGACCGGCACATGGATCCGGAGATTGTCCCCGTCGCGGGTGTAGAACGGGTGCGGCTGGACGTTGACGGTGACCATGAGGTCGCCGTTGCCGGCCGGGCCCGGCTGGCCCTTGCCCCTGACCCGCACCTTCTGCCCGTCCCGGATGCCGGGGGGAATCCTGACGTCGATGACTTCCCCGGAGGGTTCGCGCAGGCCGATCCTGGTGCCGTTGATCGAGCCGGCGAAGGAGATCGTGGTCGTGGCCGTGCGGTCCGCGCCCTTGCGCGGCGGAGCCTGCGGCGGCGCGTAGCCGCCGCCACCACCGAACCCGCCGCCGAACCCGCCGAACAGGTCGGCAAACTCCGGGGGAATGTTGCCGCCGCCGAACCCGCCGGCCGAGCGGCCGCGGGTGGTCTGGCCGAAGAGGTTGCCGAAGATATCCTCGAACCCGCCGGCGCCGGCACCGCCGCCACCGCCGGCAGTGAAACGTGCCCCGCTGCCCATGGCCCGGATCGCATCATACTGCTGGCGTTCCTCCGGGTCGGACAGGACGGAGTAAGCCTCGGACACGTCCTTGAACATCTTTTCCGCGGCATCATTGCCGGCGTTCGTGTCCGGGTGGTATTTGCGGGCCAGCTTGCGGTACGCCTTCTTGATGTCCGCGTCGGACGCGTCCTTGGAGACACCAAGGATCTTGTAGAAGTCCTTCTCGACCCAATCCTGGCTAGCCATCCAGGCGCCTCCTTATCGATGTATGACAAAGTCTAGGTCCCCGCACCGGCAGGGCGGGGAAACCGGGCCGGGGACGCCTTCGGGGAGGGCGGCTTAAACGGACCAGCGATACGGCCGGCCGGGAATCCCGAGGTCCCCGGGCCCGCAAGCCGGGCCGGGGACCTCGGGATTCCGTTCGTTGCCGCCGGTCGAAGACATCTCCGGCGCCGTCCGGCTTATTCGGGTACGGCCACGATCACCTGCGCCGCGCGCAGGAGGCGGTCCCCCGACTTGTACCCGCACCGCAGGACCTGCTGCACGGTATCGGCACCGACTTCCGAACTCGGCTGCTGCATCAGCGCCTCGTGGATGGTCGGGTCGAAGGCTACGCCGCTCTCGTCGATCCGTTCGAGCCCGAGCCCGGTGAGCGTCGTCTCCAGCTTCGCCGCGATCGAAGCGAACGGTCCCTCCGCGAGGTCGCCGTGCTGACGGGCGGCTTCGATGTCGTCCAGCACCGGAAGCAGCGAGTTCAGCACGCCGAACACGGCCGTTTCACCGGCCACCGCGCGGTCCCGTTCAACGCGTTTGCGGTAGTTGACGTACTCCGCCTGCAGGCGCAGCAGGTCGTTGCGCAGTTCTGCAGCCAGGTCCTGCTCCTGGGTTTCGGCCGAGGCCTCGTTCAGGATCTGCTCGGCCTGGGCCAGTGCGTCCCCGGCGTCGTGGGCCTCGTCCACGGGACGGACTTCCTCATGGGCCGGAGCGCCCTGGCTGTCGTCCTGGCTGCCGCGGACCTTGCCGGTTGCCGGGTCGATCTTCCGGTTGTCCCGGATTTCGATCGGCTCCTGGCCGGCTGCCGCCGTATGCTCTTCCTCGTTTCCGTGATGGGGCATGATTACTTCTTTTCGTCCTCGTCAACAACCTCGGCATCCACGATGTCCTCCTCGGCACCGGAGGCACCGGTGGAGGAATCGGCACCGGCGGAGGCACCCGGGTTCGCGGAGGAACCTCCGGCCTGCGCGTGGGAGTAGATCGCCTCGCCAAGCTTGGTCTGGGACGCCTGCAGCTTCTCGAACGCGGCCTTGACCTCGTCGTCGTTGTCCTGGGACTCCAGGGCCTTCTTCAGGGCGTCGACGTCGGCCTGGACCTCGGTCTTGACGTTCTCCGGGAGCTTGTCCTCGTTGTCCTTGAGCAGCTTGTCCACCGAGTACGCCAATTGCTCGGCCGTGTTGCGGCGGTCGGCCGCCTCGCGGCGCTGCTTGTCCTCGTTGGCGTGCGCCTCGGCGTCGCGGACCATGCGGTCGATGTCGTCCTTGGAGAGGGCGGTGCCGCCCGTAATGGTCATGGACTGCTCGGCGCCGGTCCCCTTGTCCCTGGCCGAGACGTGGACGATGCCGTTGGCGTCGATGTCGAAGGTGACCTCGATCTGGGGCACGCCGCGCGGAGCCGGCGCGATGCCGGTCAGCTCGAAGGTGCCCAGCGGCTTGTTGTCCCGGGTGAACTCGCGCTCGCCCTGGAAGACCTGGATGGCCACCGACGGCTGGTTGTCGTCCGCGGTGGTGAAGGTCTCGGACCGCTTGGTCGGGATCGCGGTGTTGCGCTCGATCAGCTTGGTCATCACACCGCCCTTGGTCTCAATGCCCAGGGACAGCGGGGTGACGTCGATGAGCAGCACGTCCTTGCGCTCGCCCTTCAGCACGCCGGCCTGCAGCGCGGCGCCGACGGCCACGACCTCGTCCGGGTTCACGCCCTTGTTCGGCTCCTTGCCGCCGGCCATTTCCCGCACCAGGTCCGAGACGGCCGGCATACGGGTGGAACCGCCGACGAGGATGATGTGGTTGATGTCGGAAACCTTGATGCCGGCTTCGGTGATGACATCGTGGAACGGCTTCTTGGTGCGCTCGAGCAGGTCCGCGGTCAGCTCCTGGAACTTGGCCCGCGACAGGTGCTCGTCCAGGTGGACCGGGCCCTCGGGGGTGACCGAGAGGTACTGCAGCGAGATGTTCGTGGACGAGGCGGAGGACAGTTCCTTCTTGGCCTGCTCGGCCGCTTCCTTCAGGCGCTGCAGCGCGATCCGGTCCTTGGACAGGTCCGCGCCCTTGGCCTTGGCCTGCTTCAGCAGGTAGTCGACCACCCGCTGGTCCCAGTCGTCGCCGCCGAGGCGGTTGTCGCCGGCGGTGGCACGGACCTGGATGGTGGAGAACTCGTCCTCGTCCTTGCCGACTTCCAGCAGGGACACGTCAAAGGTGCCGCCGCCAAGGTCGAAGACCAGGATGAGCTCGTCTTCCTTGCCCTTGTCCAGGCCGTAGGCCAGCGCCGCAGCGGTAGGCTCGTTGATGATGCGCAGCACGTTCAGGCCGGCGATCTCGCCGGCTTCCTTGGTGGCCTGGCGTTCGGCGTCATTGAAGTATGCCGGAACGGTGATCACCGCGTCGGTGACCTTCTCGCCCAGATAGGCCTCGGCGTCGTGCTTGAGCTTCTGCAGGATGCGGGCGGAGATCTCCTGCGGCGTGTACTTCTTGCCGTCGACGGTGATGCTCCAGTCGGTACCCATGTGGCGCTTGACCGAGGCGATCGTGCGCTCGATGTTGTTCACCGCCTGGCGCTTGGCGATTTCACCAACCAGCACCTCGCCGGACTTCGAGAATGCGACAACGGACGGGGTGGTGCGGCTGCCCTCGGCGTTGGCGATGACGGTGGGCTCGCCGCCTTCCAGCACGGAAACCACGGAGTTGGTGGTTCCCAAATCGATTCCTACTGCGCGTGACATACGCTTTCCTTTCATTGTCGGCCGCAAAGCGGCCGTCTTGAGCGATCTGCACTCAAGTTTACTCCGGCCCGGAGAGATGTCAACCCAAACCTGAGCGGCCCTGACTCAAGTTTGGCGGCCGGCCGGGAATTAACCTTGCGCAACAGTACGGGCCTCCTGCTACGCGGCAGGGATGCATGCGGAGTAACCTCCAGCTATGAAGAACGAGGTTTACTCCCACGGGCACCATCGAAGCGTGGTCAATGCCCATGCGGTCCGCACCGCCGCGGACTGCGCCGCCTACCTGCTGCCGCACCTAAAGCCGGGAATGGCCCTGCTCGACGTCGGCTGCGGCCCGGGCAGCATCACGGCGGACCTGGCCGAACTGGTGGCGCCCGGGGAGGTTACCGGGCTGGACCGCTCCGAGGACGTGCTGGAGCAGGCGGCCGAACTGGCGGCGCTGCGCGGCCTTGAGAACGCCACCTTCGTCAGCGGCAACATCTACGACCTGGAGTACGACGACGACACCTTCGACGTCGTGCACGCCCACCAGGTGCTCCAGCACCTGGCGGATCCGGTCGCCGCGCTCTACGAGATGCGCCGCGTGGCCAAGCCGGGCGGAATCATCGCCGTCCGCGATGCGGACTTCCACGGAATGAGCTGGTATCCGGCCATGCCCGAACTGGACGAATGGATGGAGGTTTACCAGCAGATCGCCCGCGGCAACAAGGCCGAACCCGATGCGGGCCGCCATCTGGTGTCCTGGGTCCTGGCCGCGGGCCTGCGCGACATCACGCCGTCCTCCTCCAACTGGCTGTACGCGACCGAGGAGAAGCGCGCGTGGCAGGGCAGCGTCTGGTCCGAGCGCGTGCTGCATTCGGCCTATGCGGAACAGGCCCTGGAACGCGGCCTGACCGACCAGGCCGGGCTCGAGCGGATCGCGCAGGGCTGGCGGGACTGGGCCAAGACCCCGGACGGCTGGTTCCTCATTCCGAACGGGGAAATCCTGGCCCGAAAGCCGTAAACGATGGGGCACGCCCGCAGGGCATAGGCCTCTGCCGCCACCACCGCTGAAATCCCGGGCAAGCACAAGCGACGAGGCGGTGCCGGACTGTGGGCCGCCGACACGTTGTGGTGAGCCTGCGCCGGGGCCGTAGGATCGGCTGGTGCAGTTTTCCCTCTGGCTGGCGCTGCTCGGCGCCACGATCGTGATCAGCTTCACTCCGGGCGCCGGTGCCATCAACACCATGAGCAACTCGCTCAATGCCGGATTCCTCCGGTCCCTCTGGGGCGTCCTCGGCCAGCAGGCGGCCCTGGTCATCCACGTGGCCATCGTGGCCCTGGGCCTGGGCCTGGTGGTCTCCAACTCCCCGGCGCTGTTCGCGGCGATCAAGTACGCCGGCGCCGCCTACCTGGTCTACCTTGGCCTGCGGCAGTTCTTCGCCAAGCCCCACGACACGGCCGCGGTGGCCGAGGCGCGGCGCGACGAGCCGGCCTTCTCCATGTTCCGCCGCGGCGTCTGGGTGAACCTGCTCAATCCGAAGGCCATCGTGTTCTTCCTGGCCTTTATGCCCGGCTTCATCCGGCTGGACCAACCGCAGCTGCCGCAGTACCTGGTCCTGGTTGCCACCGTGGTGGCCGTGGACATTCTGGTCATGTGGTTCTTCTTCGCCGCGGCGGCGAGGTCCTTCCAGCGCTTCACCCGCACGGTGCGCGGCCTGACCCTGATGAACCGGACCTTCGGCGTCCTGTTCATCGGCGTAGGCGTACTACTGGCGCTGGCCTAACTAGACTCGTGGCTATGTACCGTATCCTGACCGTCTGCACCGGGAACATCTGCCGCTCCCCGATGGCCGAATTCGTACTCACGCACGCCCTCGCGGAGGCAGGACTGGCGGATGACGTCGCGGTGGACTCCGCGGGCATTTCGGATTGGGAGATCGGCAAACCGATCGATCCGCGCGCGGCCAGGCGGCTGGCCCTGGCCGGGCTGGCCAGCCAGGCCCACCGCGCCCGCCAGTTCGAGCAGCTCTGGTTCCAGGACCGCGACCTGATCCTCAGCCTGGACGCGGACCACTTCGAGGAGCTGCGGCGCATCGCCCCGGACGAGGCGGCCCGGGGCAAGGTCAGGATGTTCCGTTCCTTCGATCCGGCCCTTGCCGGGCGCAGCCCGGAGGAACAGGGCATCTACGACCCGTGGTTCGGCAACGACGCCGACTTCGATGCCTGCTGGGAGATGATCCAGTCCGCCGTTCCGGGCATTGTGGAATACGTCAGGAAGTCCCTCGATGCCCGCCGCTAAGCCATTCGTCATCGCCGTGGACGGCCGTTCCGGTGCCGGCAAGACCACCCTGGCGGTGGAGCTGGCAGCCCTGCTGCGCGCCCACCGGAGCGTTTCCCTATTCCATCTGGAGGACATCTATCCCGGCTGGGGCGGGCTGGCCGACGGGCAGCGGCGCTACCGCGAGACGGTGCTCAAGCCCCTGGCCGCGGGCCGGCCGGCGGCCTGGACCAGCTGGGACTGGCAGCAGGGTGCGGACGGGTCCGCCCGCACCACCGAGCCGGCGGAGGTCGTCCTGCTGGAGGGCGTGGGCGCCGCCCACGCCGACGCCCGGGATTTCCTCGACGCCGTCGTCTGGATCGAGGCCGGCAGCGCCGAACGCCGCAGGCGTGCGCTGGCCCGTGACGGCGCGGGCTACGAGCCGTACTGGGACCTCTGGGCCGCCCAGGAGGACGCCTGGCTGGCCGAGGACGAC
>NZ_JBHTML010000138.1:0-11666 GCF_042679445.1 Arthrobacter sp. GCM10027362 | reverse complement strand
CGGACGGCCGCCGCCCGCAGGCCGGCGGCATAGCCGGCCGCGTGGCCGCGGGCCCGGGCCTGTTCCTCCACCTGCCCCTGCCGGCTGTCCCGCAGCGCCGGGAAACTCATCCGCGAAAACCCTGCCTCAGTAGACATATTCGTCCTCGTCCGCGCGCTGGACGGTGATCAGCCCATCCGCCTCCAGGCTGCGGATGGAGCGCACAATGTCCGCCCGGGCCTCCTCCACCTGGGACAGCCGGACCGGGCCGACGTTCCTGATCTCGTCGTCGAGGATCTCCCGGTTGCGTTCGGAGACGTTCCTGCGGATCAGCTCGGTGACCTGCTCCTCGGCACCCTTCATGGCCAGCGCCAGGACGCGGGCGTCGATGCCGCGCAACACCTGCTGGATGTCCCGCGGCTCCAGCTTGACGATGTCCGCGAAGGTGAGCATCCGGGAACGCACCTCGTCCGCCAGCGCCGGGTCGCGCAGCTGCAGTCCCTCCAGCACGGCCCGTTCGGTGGCCAGGTCCGAGCGGTTGATGATGTCCACCAGCGGCTGGATGCCGCCGACCACCTCCACCGCCTGCTTCGGCGCCACCAGGGCACCGGCCCGGGTCCGGAGCGTGTCCGCGACAATGCTGACCGCCTCCGGCGTGGCCGTGCCCATGGTCGCAATGCAGCGGGCCACCTCCGCCCGCTGCTCGTCCTGGAATCCGGCCAGCACCGCGGAGGCCTGATCCGGGCGCAGGTGCGCCAGCACCAGCGCGATAGTCTGCGGCAGCTCCTCGGCGAGCAGCGTGACCACCTGCCCGGATTCGGCGTCTTCCAGGAACTCGAACGGCTTGCCGGCCAGCGTGGCGGCCAGCCGGTCCAGCACGCCGGCGGCCTTCTCCGCCCCGAAGGAGGCCGCCAGCAGGCCGGCGGCGAAGTGGCGGCCGCCACGCGCACGGGGACGGCCCTTGACCGTCATTTCATGGAATTCCGCCAGCGCCCGTTCGGCCAGGTCCGGTTCCACCCGTTCCAGCCCCACGATCTCGGCGGTGATCCGCTCGGCTTCCGCCTCACTGAACTGCTTCATGACCTGGGCGGCGCTCTCGGGCTCCATCTGCATCAGCACGATGGCCACCTTCTGCGTCCCGGTCAGGGTGCTCAGGGCCTCGCTCATGCCGGGGTCCGCTCATCCATGAGGCTGCGCAGGAATTCTGCAGTGCGCTCCGGGTCGCTGCCGGCCAGGGCATCGATCTCCGCGCGCTTGCGCTCGGCCGCGACAGCCTGCGGATCCAGTTCCGGCGGTCCCGCGGGCAGCGGGATCGCCGTCGTCACCGGAGCCGATTCCACCTGCCGGCGCACGGGGGCCGGCACGACGACGGCGGGCCTGGCTTCGACGGCAGGCGCCGCGAGCGCCACCGTGGCCGGTGCCTCCAGTTCCGGGGTGACCTGCTCCAGCTCCTCAAGGTCCACCGGCTCGCGGTTCTGCCGGCGGGACCAGCGGGCGTAGACCAGCAGGGCGATGATGGTCAGCAGCACTATGCCGCCGACGATGATCAGCGTGCGGATCAGCTCGGCCTGCCGCTTGGCGGCCTCCTCGGCCTGCGCGGCGGCGAGCGCCTCGGCCGCCTGCTGCGCGCCGGCGGTGTTGAACGGCATGACCTCCACGGTGACCTGGTCCCCGCGGCCGGTATTGATGCCGGCGGCGGTGGAGACCAGCGAGGACAGGTTGGCCATGTCCAGGCCGGCGGCCGCCTGCTGGTCCACGGCCACGGACACGGTCTGGCGGTTGAGCACCCCGGCGGGGATCGTGCGGTTCTCGGTGACCTTGTTGACCGCGTTGTTCCGCGTGCTGGACTCGGAGTTGAAGCTGCCGTCCCCGGTGCCGTTGTTCGGGACCGCGATATTGTCCGGGCCCAGCACCCCGGCGGAGCCGGCCCCGGAACCGGCGTACTCCTCGGTGGTGGTGGATTCGTTCAGGGCCGGGACGTCCTCCGGGGCGGTAAAGGACTCCTCCACCCGCTCGGCGGACTCGTAGCTCATGTCCGCGGCCACCACCACGCTGGCGTTGCCGGGCCCGACCACCTTGTCCAGCATGCGCTGCACCGAGGCGCTCACCCGCTCCTCGTAGTCGGAGGCCTGCTTGTCCGCGGTGCCGGTGGCCCCGACGCCGGCGGCGGAGAGCACCTTGCCGCCGGCGTCGATCACCGCCACGTTGCCCGGCTGCAGGCCGTCGATCGAGGCGGAGGTCAGGTGCACCATGGCCTGGACCTGGTCCGCGGACAGCTGCACGCCGTTCTCCGTCTCGATGAACACCGAGGCGGTGGGGTCGGCCTTCTGCTTGGAGAACACGGTCTCCTCCGGGATGGCCAGGCGCACCGAGGCGGTCTTGACCCCCTTCATCGCCGACAGGGTCGCCGCCAGCTCGCCCTCCAGGGCCCGCTTGTAGGTGACGGACTGCTGGAACTCGGAGGAGGTCACGCCCATATCGTCCAGCAGGGAATAACCCTGTGCGGAGGAGGAGGGCAGGCCGCTGGCGGCGGCCTTGAGCCGCTGGTCGTAGACCTTTTCCTCGGGCACCATGATGGTGCTGCCGCCGTTGGCCAGCTCGTACGGCACGCCGTCGGCGCGCAGCTGCTCCACGATGCTGTTCGCGTCCGCGGCCTGCAGCCCGGAGAAGAGCGGGCTGTAGGAGGGCTTGGACAGCCAGGAGACCAGCGCCACCGTGCCGAGGACGACGGCGGCGATCCCGATCAGCGCGATGGTGCGCTGGGCGATGCTGAAGCCGCGGACCGCCGCGCCGAGGCGGCCGAACCAGGCGGAGACCGTGGGCGGCATCAGGCCTGCATCCTCATGATCTCGTTGAAGGCGTCGACGCCCTTGTTGCGGACCGCCGCGACCAGTTCCAGCGTCACCTGCGCGCGGGTGGAGGCCAGGGTGGCGGTGTGGATGTCATTCAGGTCCCCGGTGACGGCTTTGATCGCCAGTTCCTTGGAGGTGGACTGCAGCTGCTGGACGTTGTCCACGGCCCCGGCCAGGGCGGAGGCGAAGCCGGTGCCACCGGGTGCCGGGGCGTCGTTGGTTGCCTTGGCCCCGGCGAGGTAGCCGGTGCCGGCGACGCCCTGGACCGGGGCGACGGCGGAAGCAATGGCGGAAACGGGCAGGGGCATCAGGAACGTCCAATCTGCAAAGCGGCCTCGTAGGTGGCCTTGGCACGGTCGACGACGGCGGCATTGGCCTGGTAGCCGCGCTGGGCCAGGATGAGCTGGCCCATCTGCTCGGCCAGGTCGATGTCCGGGTAGCGCACGTAGCCCTCGGCGTCGGCCAGCGGGTGGTCGGGCTCGTAGACCATCCGGCCCGCGGCGTCGCCCCAGGCCGCACCGGCCACGTAGGCGCCGCTGTTGCCCTCGCCTTCCCGGGCGAGCACGTAGCGTGCCTGGAAGGCGGAGCCGTCGGTGCCGGCGGCGTTGTTGGCATTGGCCAGGTTGTCCGAGACGGCATCCAGCCACTTGCGGTGCAGGGTCAGGCCGGTAGCGGCGATCCCGATGGCGTCGAAGGTCATCAGTTCGTCCTCATCGCCGTGCGGACGCTGGTGAACTGGCCCTCCGCGGCGCGGGCGGCGAACTGGTAGCGCAGCACCGTTTCCACGTTGGACAGGGTCTCGGTATCCAGGTTGACGTTGTTGCCGTCCGTGCGGGTCGGCTCCAGGGACCGGGACGTCGTAGCCGCCGCGCGGCCGTCGCCGGCCTGCACCGACTGGGCCAGGGCGTCCTCGAAGGCCACCCGTTTGGCGTGGTAGCCGGGGGTGTTGACATTGGCGATGTTGTTCGCAATGGTGCGCTGGCGCAGGGCAAGCCCGTCCAGGGCACTCTCCAGGGCCACGGAGCTAACGGAATCGAACACGGCAAAAGACCATCTTCACTTGCGGTGAGGCGGCCGATCCGTGGCCTGGGGTGGTGAGCGATCCATGCTCACTCCGGCCTATCGGCAGATCTGAAGGGTTCGTTAGGAGTTATAAAAGACCCGGTCAACCGGTTGTATCGAGATAGACCGCGGCGTCCTTCGCCGCGGCCTGCGGCACCGCCTGCAGGTACGCGGACTGGCTCCGGTTGGACCTGACCTTCGCGCGCAGCGCCGTGACAGCCTCCTGCTGGGCCGCAGCCAGTTTCGTGGCCCGGTCCACCAGCTCCGCCGGGATGGGGCCAAGGTCCTTCGGCGCGGTCCAGGACGCGGCGGCCTGCCGGTCGGCGTCTCCCGCTCCCGGCACCGCGGCTGCTTCAAGCTCCGCCTCGAGCTCGTCCAGGACCGCCAGCCAGCGGTCGTAGCCGGCGGCCTCCTGGTCCGCCCCGGGTACTGCCTCCGCTTCGTCAGGCAATGCCCAGCTCCCCGACCGGCTGGGCGCCGCGGCCCTGCGGCGCCGCCGCGGCACCGCCGGGCACGTCCCCGGCCGCCTGATGCCACGCCTGGCGCAGCGGCTCGAGCAGCCCGAGGCACTCGCGGGTGCGCTCCGCGTTGCGGTGGATGTTGGCGCTGATCAGGGTCTGGGAGACGTAGTTGTACAGTGCCAGCAGGCCCTCCGCGCCGTCCCAGGCCTTGGTGTCCAGGGTGACCGACAGCTCGGTGACAATCGCCTGCGCGTGCAGCAGGTTCTCCGAGGCCACCGACCACTGCTGCGCCTCCTGGGCGGCCTCGGCGCGGGCCAGATCCAGCATCAGCCGGTCATAGAGCATGGTCAGCAGCCGCGCCGGGGACGCCGAGAGGATGGCGTCGCGCTGGTACTGGTTCAGTTTGGCCTGTGCATTGCCCGTCATGTTCATGAGGTGGAGCTTCCTGTGGTCAATCCGGCCAGCTGCGAGGTCAGCCAGGCCTGCTGGGACTGCATGTTACTCAACTGGACTTCCAGTTGTGAGTAGACCCGCTGCAGCGTGGCGCGGCGGGTGGCGAGACGGTCATCCCAGCCGGTGATCTGGTCGTTCAGGTTCCGGACCAGCGACTCCTGGCCCTTGATCACGGCGGTCAGTGTGCCGTCGTACTTGTCCGAAGCCACCGTGGCCGCGCCGGCCACCCGGGAGGCGATGGTCTGCAGCGTTGATTCGACCAGCGCCGGGTCCTTGGCCAGCGCCTCGGCGAACTTCTTTTCGTCAAACTCCAGATTTCCGTTGCGGGTGACGTTAATGCCGATTTCCGCCGGGGACTTGTCATTGATTGGCGTAGTTACCGCCGTCATGATCCGCTGGCCGGCATCCCGCACGGTGCTGTCGCCGGTGAAGATCCCGGCCGTGGTGGTCGCGGCACCGGTGGACCCGGTGCCCGAGGTGACGGAACTGCGGGTCTTGATGTAGGCGAAGACGTCGTTCAGCGAGGTGACGAGCTCCTTGGCCTTGGCCGCGACGGCAGCGTCGTCGCGGGCCACGGAAACGGTGACCGGCGCCGTCGAGGCAGCTTTCACGGTGACGTCAACGCCGGGGACCAGCGCCGTGAAGGTATTGGTGGAGGAGAAGACCGAGGTCTGGGCGCCGGTTCCGGGCCACAGCTGGACCTCGGCGTCCTGGCCCTGCTGGATAATCAGTTCGTTGTTCGCCCCGAAGATACTGGCGCCGCCGGCATCCTTGATGTCGAACCAGCCGGCCGCGCCGGTTGCCGCGGCGCTGAACTGGATCCGGTACAGCTGCTCGCCGCCGGGGCCGGTTCCGGCGGCGATCTTGACCGCGTTGATGCCGGCGTCGGCCCCGTTGACAGCCGAGACTACGTCATCAATTGAGGTGGACGCGGCGGTGACAGCCTTAGTGCTCCCGTCAGATGCCACGAGGGTCAAGGACGGCGGATTGTCCGGCCAGGCGGCAACGGCACCGGAAACGCCAATGTGCCGCTGGGCCAGCCGACTCACCACAAAGCTGACTTCCCCGGCTGCAGCGCCGCTGCCCACGGCGGCAGTTACGTCCTCGGAACTGCCGGTCGCCGTGAAAATCTGAAGTGCGTCCGGCTTCGCTGCCTTCGCCGCCAAGTCCGCCAGGGAAGCGATCCTGGTATTGAGTCCCTGCAATGCGGAGACGAGGCTGTTGGAGGAGGTGACCTTGTTCTTCAGGATGTTCTGCGGGATCGCCTCGACCTGTATCAGGGAGTTGATCAGGGAGGTTGTGTCCAGGCCGCTGGCGAGTCCGTCAAGGGCTATGCCCACAGTCGTTCCTTCCTCGGTACATAGTCAGCCGGAGTGTCTGGAGGGTACAGTGCGGCGGCAGCCGGAGAGGACCGCTTCCCCTCCAGCTGCCGCCGTCAGTTACTGCATCATCGGTTCAGGGCTTAGCGCAGCAGCTGCAGCACACCCTGGCCGGACTGGTTGGCCTGGGCCAGCATCGCAGTGCCCGCCTGGGACAGGATGTTGGAGCGGGTGTAGTTGACCATCTCGGCAGCCATGTCGGTGTCGCGGATGCGGGACTCGGCAGCGGACAGGTTTTCTTTGGAGATGTTCAGGCTGTTGATAGCAGACTCGAAGCGATTCTGCTTTGCACCGAGTTCCGCACGCGAGGTGCTGATTTCCTTGATGGCGGTGTCAATGGCCTCGATGGCCAGCGCGGCGTTCGCCTGGGTGTCCACCGTGATGTCCGCGGTCAAGTCCGCACCGGTCGTTTCGAGCGTGACTACACCGGCCAGGGCAGTAGCCAGGTCCGTCAGGTCAACCTCGATGATGTTGGAGACATCGGTAGCCGTGTTTCCGTTGGTCCCGACCTGGAAGGACTTGGTCGAGCCGTCCATCAGGTTGATGCCGTTGAACGAGGTGTTCGCCCCGATTCGGTTCAGCTCCGAGGCAAGGCCGTCGAGCTCGGTCTTGATGGCATCGCGGGACTCCGTGTTGTTCGAGTCGTTACCGGCCTGCACGCTCAGATCGCGCATGCGCTGCAGAATGGAGTGGACTTCGGTCAGCGCGCCTTCAGCGGTCTGGATGACCGAGATGCCGTCCTGAGCGTTCCGGGCCGCAACGGTGTTGCCATTGACCTGCGAGCGCAGGCCTTCAGCAATCGCCAGCCCGGCCGCGTCGTCGGCAGCACGGTTGATGCGCAGGCCGCTGGAAAGCTTTTCCATGGACTTAGCCAGCGCATTCTGCGTGTTGCTCAGGCTGCGGTAGGCATTGTTCGCCGAGATATTGGTGTTGATCTGCATACCCATGATGAATTCCTCCGTGAGCGGGTTGGTACTTCAGGCCCGTCCGTGGGCCATCACCCAGTGCTATCGGCGCAGGTCTCAGGGGCGTTAGGAGGAAATCCGGGTAATTTCGAGTGCCGGGCCCGGTTCAGGACACCATCGGCTGGGGTGCGCGGCCGGAGCGGGCGATCCCGCCGGCGGTCCGCTGCCCCAAAGTCGTCAGGTACGCGTTCCGGCGCGCCGGGGAAATCCGGGACTCGGGCACAAAGGCTGCGCCGCCGCCGTCGTTGTAGTGGGCTGTCATGCCGTCGCGCAGCAGCCGGATCGCCTCGGAGCGCTGCTGCGAGATGGCCGAGTGCGTGGCACCCAATTCCTCCGCCAGCTCCTTGACCGGGCGGTCCTCGAAGTAGATCTGCTCGATGACGTACCGCATCTTCTCGGGCAGCGACTCCACCGCGGCGCGCAGGAAATCCAGCCGCTCCGCGGTCAGCAGCGAGCCCTCCGGGGACGGGAGCTCGGACATCAGGAAATCGGCAGCGGCCTCATCCAGCGCGGAAACGCTCCGGGCGGCGTCGGCCAGCGCGGCGTCGGCGGTCTCCCGGTCCACGCCGAGGGCGGAGGCGATCTCGTCCACCGTGGGATACCTGCCCAAGGCGCCGGTGAGGGTCTCACGCACGGCCAGGGTTTCCTTGATCCGCTTGCGCACCGAGCGCGGGGCCCAGTCGACGGCGCGCATCTCGTCCGCAAAGGCCCCGACAATGCGGCGGCGGGCGAAGGCCCCGAACGGCACACCCAGGGACGGGTCGAAGGCGTCGGCTGCGGTAATCAGCGCCACGGCCCCGGCGGAAGCAAGATCGTCCCGGGACAGGTGGGTGGCCCTCGCGCACACCTCCGCCACCAGGTAGCCGACGAGCGGCAGATTTTCCACCACCAGGTCATTACGCACAGCACGGTTCAACTGCCTGCCCCCCCTATGAGCATCGCGCGCGGAACGTACGGCTCTTCCGCAAAAAAGTGCATGCCGGATGGCTGGCCGGCATGCACGCAAACCTACTGGTGAAACCTATCATTGGGGACTGCTAACGCCGCGCAGCACCATGCCGATAGAACGCACCGTAGCCATGTTGTTACCTGGTGTTCACATGGCGCACGTACAGACGAGGGTCAGCGGCTTTGGGGGAAGCCGGCCCGTCCAGAGAATCCGGGGAGGTGGGGACATGGGCGCCCATGAACTTTCGGCCATGCTGTGGCGCGAGCGCGAACTGCTGGAACTGCTGGTTTTCAAGCTCGAGGAAGAGCAGTTGCTGCTGACCGCCGGCAAATCGCGGTGGCTCCAGCATGCGACCCGCGAGGTGGAGCAGGTATTGGAACGGGTCCGCGAGGCCGGCTTGGCCCGGACCGTGGAGGTGGCGGCGCTGGCCGCCGAATGGGGGTCGCCGGAGAACGCCACACTGCGCGAAGTCGCCGGGCACGCCCCGGCAGGACCGTGGGGGGAGATCTTCGGCGGGCACCTGCGGGCCATGACCGGGCTGGCGGCGCAGATCAAGGAACTGCGCGATACCAACGAGCAGTTCCTGCGGGCTGCGGCCCGCTCCGCGCAGGAGACCATGGCCAGCCTGGCTCCGGAGCCGGGCACCTACGATGCCCACGGCGTCGCCGGGGCCTCCCCCGCGGCCGCCCGGCTCTTCGACACGACGCTATAAGGGTTATGAGGATCTTCCAGTGAGTACCTTCAGCGGCCTGAACACCGCGTACACCGGCCTGGTGGCCGCCCGCCAGGGCCTGAACGTGGTGGGCCAGAACATCGCCAACGCCAACACCGAGGGCTACACGCGCCAGCGGGTCGGCATCTCCTCGACCGGCCCGGTGGCGCAGACCGGCCTGTTCTCCGGCAGCGTGCGCGCCGGCCAGGGCGTGGCCGTGGACAGCATCGCCCGGCTCGGGGACCTGCACCTGGATGCCCGGGTGCGCTCGTCGGCGGCCGCTGCCGGCTACGCCTCCGTACGTTCGGAGACGCTTTCGGCCCTGGAGGACATCCTGCAGGAGCCCGGGGAAAACGGGATTTCCGCCAAGCTGCAGCAGTTCTGGGCCGGCTGGCAGGACGTGGCCAACCAGCCCGGCGAGCCCGCCCCCGCCGGGGTGCTGCTGGAGCAGACGGCGGTCTTCACCGCACAGTTGGCGCACGGTTACAGCGAAATCGAGTCCCGGTGGACCGAGGTACGCGCCGACGCGGACGCCATGGCGGCCGACCTGAACGGCGCCGCGGCCCAGGTCGCGGACCTGAACGCACGGATCCGGACCACCTTGGCGGCCGGCGGCTCCGTCAACGAACTGCTGGACAAGCGCAGCACCCTCACCGCCGGCATCGCCGCCCTGGCCGGCGGGACGGTGCGGCAGAACACGGACGGCACCGTCGACGTGCTCATTGGCGGCAATGCCCTGGTGTCCGGTGACTCCTTCCGCCCGACGCAGGTTTCCGGAGCCAGGAAAATGGACGACGGCACCGTGCAGCTGGAGTGGTCCGGCCCGTCCGCCGGTCCCATCACGCTCGACGGCGGCAAGCTGGCCGGCGTATTTTCAGTGCTGGCTCCGGCCGGCAACGGCAATGGCGGTGCGGTCGCCGAGGCCGCGGCCCGCTTCAATGACTTCGCCCTCCAACTGGCGGCACAGGTCAACGACCTCCACAGTCAGGGTGCTGCCGCCGATGGATCTACCGGGCACGACTTCTTCGCGGTCGGGGATCCGCAGCGTGCGGCCGCCACCTTATCGGTAGTTCCCAGGTCGGCTGCAGAGATCGCTGCGGGCAAGCCCGGGGCCGGCACCTTGGACGGTTCGGTGGCGGACCGGATCGCCCAAATCGGCACGGCCCGGACTTCCCATCTGGACCCGGCGGCCGGTTCCCCGGACACGCTCTGGTCCGGCGTCGTGACCGGTTTCGGCGTGGCCGCCAGGGCCGCCCGGCAAAGCGCCAGCCTGACCGGCCTGGCCAACATCTCGGCCGTGAACCAGCAATTGGCCAACGCCTCGGTGGACCTGGACGAGGAGAACGTGAACCTGCTCAGCTTCCAGCACGCCTACCAGGGCGCCGCCCGCGTCATGACCGCCGTGGACGAGATGCTGGACACCCTGATCAACCGCACCGGCCTGGTAGGAAGGTAGTCCATGATCTCCCGCGTCACCAACCAGACCCTGGCCCAGTCCGCACAGCGGAACCTGCAGTCCGGCATGGCCAAGCTGGCCCACCTGCAGGACCAGGCCGCCACGCAGCAGGCCATCACCCGGCCCTCGGACGATCCGACCGCCGCCGCGGACTCGATGCGCATCCGGGCCGAACAGCGCGCCACGGACCAGTACGGGCGGAACATCGACAACGGCACCGGCTGGCTCACCACCCTGGACGGCGCCCTGGCCACGGCCACGGACCTGATGCAGCGGGTACGCGACCTGACCGTGCGCGGGGCCAACGGCAGCCTGAACGGCACGGCGAAGGAAGCCATCGCCGTCGAAATCGAGGGGCTGAAGAAGGACCTCGCCGCCCAGGCCAACACCACCTACCTGGGCCGGACCGTGTTCGCCGGCACCTCCGATGCCGGTGTTGCCTTCCGGCCCGACGGGACCTTCACCGGCAACGGAACTCCCGTGGAGCGGCGGATCGGCCCGAACTCCACCGTGCGGGTGGACGCGCACGGGGCCGAGGTGTTCGGCGAGGACACCGCAACGACCATGAGCGTCTTCACCCTGCTGGATAAGATCGCCGCGGACCTGCGCGACCCCGCCGCCAACGCCGGCTCCCGCCTGGCCGCCGTCGACCAGCGGCTGGATGCCATCACCGGGGCACACGCGGACGTCGGTGTCCGGCACGCGCTGCTGCAGCAGGCCGAGGAGGCCAACCTTGACCAGAAAGTTGCGTTGGAAGCCCAGCGCACCGGCGTGGAGGACGTGGACCTGTCCAAGGTAATCCTGGACCTGAAACTGCAGGAGGTTTCCTACCAGTCCGCCCTGGCCGTCACCGCCCGGGTGCTGCAGCCGACCCTGATGGACTTCCTCCGGTGAGCGCCGCACTGACCTTCGTCGCCCCTCCCCCGGGCCTGGCCCCGCTGGTGGACTTCACGCTGCGCCCGGTCGACGGCGCCGCCGGACTGTTCGCGCTCGAAGCGGCCGGCCGGCGGCTGTTCGTGCTGGATGCCGCGGTGTACCTGCCGGACTACCAGCCGGAGATCTCGGACGAGGACGCGGCAGCCCTGGGGCTGGCCGGCCCCGAGGACGCGCTGGTGCTCGTGGTGGCCGTCCCCGGCGGGGCCGCCACCACGGTGAACCTGATGGCGCCGATTGTGGTCAACGCCGCCACCGGCGTGTGCGCCCAGGTGATCCTCGAAGGCCAGGACTGGCCACTGCGCGCCGAACTGGCAGCCCGTTAGTTCCATGCTGACCGCCTCCTGCGCCGTCGCCGGCCTGCTCGCCGGCTGGCTGGTGTTTCCGCTCGCCCAGCGCGAGGAGCGCACCTGCCTGCCGCGCAGCTGGCGGATGACGACGGCGGCGCTCACCGGCGCCGCCGGC
>NZ_JBHTML010000137.1:0-11796 GCF_042679445.1 Arthrobacter sp. GCM10027362 | reverse complement strand
GGCGCGGCTGGAGGAGGCCGGCGTGCTGGTCGGCTGCTTCCGCCCGCCGAGCGTCCCCGACGGCGTCTCCCGGCTGCGGCTGACCGCCCGGGCCGACCTGGCTCCGGAACGGCTCCGGGAAGCCGCCGGCCTGATCAACGGCCTGCTGTCCGAAACGGAGGTGCCCGCATGAACTACCACGTAGTCCGGGATCCGGACCAGGTCCGGGAAGTGCTGCGCCGGGTCGACGACTTCCTGCCTACCAACGCGCTCACCTCGGTGGTGCCGCTGAGCCCGGCGGCCCTGCGGATCCTCAGCCGCGCCCGCTTCGCCCTGCCGCCGGTGCTGGCCTCGGCCATCGGCGGGCTGCACCGGACGGTGCGCTCCGTGGTGGCCGGCTTCTTCACCCCGGCCAGGGTCGCCGCCATTGGCCCGCGGGTGCGCGAGCTGACGCGGAAACACGCCGAGGCTGCGGCGGCAGACCTGGCGCACGGGCCGGTGGACCTGGCCCAGGCGGTCGCGAAGCACATCCCGCCGGTGATCATGCAGGAACTGACCGGCTTCCCGCTGCCCGAGCCGGACGTGCTCAAGCGCTGGAGCCGGGACTCGCTGGAGCTGTTCTGGGGCTGGCCGGATCCGGGCCGCCAGCTCGAGTTGGCCGAAACCGCGGCCGGATTCTACACCTGGCTGCGCGCCGAGGTCATCGCCAGCCGCGGGGAGGACAACCTCTTCGGTGCGCTGCACGCGGCCGGGCTGTCCACCGCCCAGGTCTGCTCGCTGGGCTACTTCCTGCTGATCGCCGGGCAGGAAACCACGGCGCTGCTGATCGGCACCGCCCTCTACCGGGCCCTGCAGGACCCCGGCTGCTGGAGCCGGCTGGCCGGCGGCGGCTCCGGGGCCGCGCTGGTGCGTTCGGTGCTGGCCACCGAACCGTCCGTGCACACCTGGCGGCGAGCCTGTCCGCAGGACACCGTGCTCGGCGGCACCGAGCTGCCCGCCGGCGCCGAGATCCTGCTGGAGCTGGCCGGCCACCACGGGCCGGATGCCGGTCCCACCGCCTACTCGCTCTCCTTCGGCCACGGCCTGCACCGCTGCCTCGGGGCCAGGCTGGCCGAGCTGGAAAGCGTCCTGGCCGTGGAGGAGACCGCCCGCGCCCTGCCCGCGGTGCGGCTAAGCGGCCCGGCGCCTCAGTGGCTGCGCCTGCTCTCCTTCCAGGCCCCGCTGGCCGTGGCCGTGGAGGCACGATGAACTCCGGGGCGGCCGTGCTGCCGCCGCTGCTGTTCGTCGCCGGCACCGATACCGGCGTGGGCAAGACCGTCACGACGGCGGCGCTGGCCGCTGCTTTGTCCCTGCCCGCGGAGGACGGCGCGGGCACCCCGCCGGTTGGCGCCGTCGCGGCGTACAAGCCCACGCAGACCGGTGTCCTCGGCGGCGACCCGGGCGACATGGACGAAGTCCGGCGGCTGGCCGGCGTTGCCGCGGTCTTCGAAGGCATCCGGCTGCGGGCCCCGATGGCACCCCCGCCTGCGGCGGCCCTGGAAGGGGCCGTGCTGCCGGACCTGGCCGAGCACATCGGACGCATCACCGGACTGTCCCGGCAGTACGACCATGTACTGGTCGAGGGCGCCGGCGGGCTGCTGGTGGAGCTCGACGCCGCCGGGCACACCCTGGCCGACCTGGCCGCGGCCTTCCCCGGCCGCGCCGGCACGGTGGTGGTCTGCCGCAGCGGCCTGGGCACCCTCAACCACACGCAGCTGACCCTCGAGGCCCTGGCCCGCCGGGAACTGCCGGTGGCCGGGCTGGTCATCGGCTCCTGGCCCCGGGATCCGGACGCGGTGGAGCTGTCCAACCTGGAGCACCTGCGGGCACTGCCCGTCCCCTTCCTCGGCGTGCTGCCCGCCGGGGCCCCGGCGCTGACACCGGAGGAGTTCAGGGCCGGGGCGCGGGACTGGCTCGCCGCCCAGGGCCCGAGCCTCAGCCGGCCCTTTGCTTGGCGAGGGTCTGGAGCAGTTCGGCCGCCACGCTGATGGCGATGGCGGCGGGGTCCTTGCCGGTGACGTCCGGGAGCCCCATGGGGCAGCTGATGCGGTCGATGGCGGCGTCGTCATGCCCCTCGGCGCGCAACTTCCGGCGGAACCGGGCCCACTTGGCCGCCGAACCGATCAGGCCGGCCGGCCCCAGGTCGTCCCGGCGCAGCACCGCGTCGCACAGCAGGAAGTCCTCGGCGTGGTCGTGGGTCATGATGAACACGTGCGAGCCCGGCGGCAGTTCGCCCACAACCGAATCCGGAACGGGGCTGTGCCGGGGAAGGACATCCGCCGGCCCGTCCGCGACGTCGGCGAGCCGCGCCGGGCCGAGCTGAGCGGCCCTGCTGTCCACGAGGTACAGCCGGATGGGCAGCCGGGAAAGGATCCGGGCCAGCTCGTGCCCGACGTGTCCCAGCCCGAAAACGGCAACCGTGGGACGGGCGGGGAAAGGCTCGAGGAGAACGCTGGCCACGCCCCCGCAGCACTGCCGCCCGTGCAGGGTGGTGGCATGTTCGTTGAGCGGGAAGACCAGGCGTTCGGGGGCCGCGGTGCCGGCCACGAGCATGGTCCGCGCCCGGTCGATGACCGTCGCCTCCAGGTTGCCGCCGCCGATGGTGCCCCAGGTGGCCTCGGCACCGACCAGCATCTTCGCGCCGGCCTCCCGCGGGGCATGGCCGCGCACCTCGGTGACGGTCGCCAGGACACTCGGGGCGCCGTCCGAGCGCAACCGCTGGAGCGCCTGCAGCCAGTCCATCTCAGCCCGCGGCGGTCGGGGCCTGTGGCGGCGCGGACCCGGCCCCCACCTGCACGGTGGTGTCGGCGGCCGGCGAAGCCGGGGGTTTGCCCCGGGCCTCCTGGACCGCCCAAAAGACAGCCTCCGGAGTGGCCGGGCTCGCCAGCCGGACCTCCCGGTTGCCGGGGCCGAACGCGGCCACCGCCTGCCTCAGGGCCTCCCGGACGCTGAAAGCGAGCATCAGGGGCGGTTCACCTACCGCCTTGGACCCGTAGACCACGCCGCTTTCGGTGGCCTGCTCGAAGAGATGGACGTTGAACTCCTCGGGCATTTCCGAAAAGCTGGGCAGCTTGTAGGTGCTCGCGGACTGGGTGGCCAGGCGTCCCCGGTGCTGCCCGTCGGACACGTCCCAGCGCAGGTCCTCCAGGGTCAGCCAGCCCACGCCCTGGATGAAGCCGCCCTCGATCTGTCCAATGTCGATGAGCGGGGAGAGGCTGTCGCCGACGTCGTGGATGATGTCGGTGCGCAGCAGGCGGTACGCGCCGGTGAACGCGTCCACCTCGACCTCGGAGACCGCCGCCCCGTAGGAGAAATACTTGAACGGTTCGCCCTGCATCCGGGCGCCGTCCCAGTGCAGCCCTTCGGTGCGGTAGTAGCCGGCCGCCCAGAGCGGGACCCGCTGGAAATAGGCGTCGTTAACCAGGTCGGCGAAGGCAATGTCCCGGTCGTGGAAGCCGAGCCCGGTGACCGTGCCATTGGCGAACCGGACGTCATCGGGGTGGATGTTCAGCTGGCGGGCCGCCACCTCGGCCAGGCGCGCGCTGATCTGCTCGCAGGCGTCCTTGACGGCCCCGCCGTTGAGGTCGGCACTGGAGCTGGCCGCCGTCGCCGAGGTATTGGGCACCTTGTCCGTGCGCGTCGGTGCCAGCCGGATGAAGTCCAGGGGCACGCCGAGGGCGGTGGCGGCCACCTGGCGCATCTTGGTGTGCAGCCCCTGGCCCATCTCCGTGCCGCCGTGGTTGACCAGGATCGAGCCGTCCTTGTAGACGTGCACGAGCGCGCCGGCCTGGTTGAACGCCGTGAGGTTGAAGGAGATGCCGAACTTCACCGGGGTGACGGCCAGGGCACGCCGGGTGTGCGGGTGCGCGGCGTTGAAGGCCGCGATCTGCTCCCGGCGGCGCTCGACGTCGGCGCGTTCGAGCACCTGCTGCCAGATGGTGTGCAGCCGCTCGGCGTGCCGCACCGGCTGGCCGTAGGGCGTGCTCTGCCCGGGCCGGTAGAAGTTGCGCCGGCGCAGCTCGGCAGGATCCATCCCCAGCAGCGGGGCGCACCGGCCCAGGAGGTCCTCGATCACGAGCATGCCCTGCGGCCCGCCGAAACCCCGGAAGGCCGTCTGCGAGGTTTTGTTCGTCTTGGCGATCCGGCCGTGGACGTGCACGTTGGGGATCCAGTACGCGTTGTCGATGTGGCACAGGGCGCGGGCCAGGACCGGCTCGGACAGATCCAGGCTCCACCCGCCGTCGCTGGTCAGCGTGGCCTTCAGGGCCTGCAGGCGGCCTTCCCCGTCAAAACCGGCTTCCCAGCGGGCGTGGAACGGATGGCGTTTTCCGGACAAGGTGATGTCCTGGGTGCGGTTGAGCCGCAGGCGCACCGGCCGCCCGGTCAGGACGGCCCCCAGGGCCGCAACCGCGGCGAAACCGTGCGGCTGCATCTCCTTGCCGCCGAACCCGCCGCCCATCCGCAGGCACTGCACGGTGACCTCGTGGCTGCGCAGGCCCAGGACCTGGGCCACGATCTCCTGCGTCTCCGAGGGATGCTGGGTGCTGCTGTGGACGAACACCTGCCCGCCCTCGTCGACGTAAGCGAGGGAAGCGTGGGTTTCCAGGTAGAAGTGCTCCTGGCCGCCGAACTCGATCCCGCCGGAGAACCGATGGGCGGCACCGGCCAGGGCGGCGTCGGCGTCGCCCCGGCTGACGGTCGGCTGGTGGCCCTGGAAGCTGCCCGCCTCGATGGCCTCGGTGAGGGTCAGCAGCGACGGCAGCGGTTCGTAGCCGACCCGCACTGC
This sequence comes from Arthrobacter sp. GCM10027362, assembly GCF_042679445.1. Lineage (NCBI taxonomy): Bacteria > Bacillati > Actinomycetota > Actinomycetes > Micrococcales > Micrococcaceae > Arthrobacter > Arthrobacter sp. GCM10027362. The sequence goes on along the minus strand of NZ_JBHTML010000137.1, from coordinate 6,992 downwards.
CTCGGCCCCCAGGCGCGCTGACTCGAGCGTCTCCCCCAGCACCCAGCACACGGCATGCCCGTAGTACATGACCTCGCCGGGGAACAGCGGCTCGTCATGCTTGGTTCCTGAGTCGTTGAGGCCGGGCACGTCCGCCGCGGTCAGGACCCGGACCACTCCCGGGAGCTGCAGCGCCGGCGTGCTGTCCAAGGAAGTCACGCGGGCGTGCGCATGCGGAGCCTGGACCGGCCAGGCATGCAGCACGTCCTGGTTCCGGACCACGAGGTCGTCGGTGTACAGCGCGGTGCCCGTCACGTGGAGGGTGGCGCTCTCATGAGGAACCGGCACTCCTACAACGGGATTGACGGGACGGTCGGCCAGAGATTTCACTTAGTTCACCTCCGGACCGGCGGCGGAACGGGTCTGCGCATAGAACTTGAGCATCGCCTGTTCAAGCATGGCCGAGCGGTATCGGGCACTGGCCCGCAAATCATCGATGGGGGTGCCCTCGGTGGCCATCACGGCCGCTGCGGCCGCGGCAACCTCCCGGGTCCACGGCCGTCCGGCCAGGGCCTGCTCGGTGCGCAACGCCCGGATGGGTGTGGCGGCCACTCCCCCGAGGCCGATCCGCACGGAGGAGATCGTTCTGCCGCCGGGTCCGTCGTCGAGCTGCAGGGCGAAGGCTGCGGCGACGCTGGAAATGTCATCGAAGCGCCGCTTGGCGATCTTGTAAAAAGCGGTGCTTTCCGCCAGCGGCAGCGGGATCCGCACCGCCCGGAGGAACTCGCCGGGTCTCTTGACGCTCCGGCGGTATCCGGTGAAGTACTCCGCAAGCGCCACCTCCCGCTCCCCGTTGCCGGAGGCCAGGACGACGGAGGCGTCCAGGGCCAGCAATGCCGGAGCCGAATCGCCGATGGGTGAAGCGGTCGCGAGGTTGCCGCCAAAGGTGGCGGCATTGCGGATCAGCCGCGAGGCAAACCGGGGGAAGAGCTGGCTCAGCAGCGGCACCCGTCCGGCCAGCCCGCGTTCGACCTCCGTCAGCGTCAGGGCAGCCCCGATTTCGATCCGGTCGGATTCGACCTTGAGCATCCGCAGCGGCTCGAGCCGGTCGACGGCCAGCGTCAGCAACGGCCGTACGTGCCGGAGGTTTGCCTCGACCCCGAGGTCGGTGGCACCGGCCACCAGCGTGGCCTCCGGATTCTGTTCGAGCCGGTCAATGAGTTCCTCCATGCTCGCCGGCCTGACGAACTGTGCCCCGCCGGCCGCCGTTTGGGTGGGCCGGGCCTGCGGCGCGGGGCGGCCCTGCCGAAGGAACAAAGGGTCGGTGTCCGCCGGGGCGCCGAGCGCGTAGGCTGCGTCGCGGATGGGCCGGTAGCCCGTGCACCGGCAAAGGTTGCCGCTGAGGGCATGCAGGTCAAAGCCGTTTGGTCCGTTTTCGTGATCGGTCGCGTGCTCCTCGCCCACTGTCGCCGGCCCGGTCTGCCCTCCGCTCTGCCCCCGGCGGGAACCGGCGGCGTCCCGCCCGGGACGGTAGTACTCGGCGGCCATGGAGCAGACAAAGCCCGGAGTGCAGTAACCGCACTGGGATCCTCCGCGGTGAGCCATTTCCCGCTGAACCGGATGCAGGTCCTCGTCGGCGCAGGGTCCCGGAGCGGTGCCGAGGCCCTCGGCGGTAATGATTTCCTGGCCGTCGAAGGCCAGGGCAGGCGGCAGGCAGGCATTCACCGACGTCCACCGGCTGCGGCCGGGCCCGTCCGGGCGGGCCACCAGCACGGCGCAGGCACCGCACTCGCCCTCGGCGCAGCCCTCCTTGGCTCCGGTCAGTCCTTCCGCCCTTAACCAGTCGAGCAGCCGGGTATGCGGACCCACCGCGCCACAACTGCGGACCTGGCCGTTGACCGTGATCTGGACACCGTCCATGTCTCATCTCCTCAGGTCCCCGCCTCGGGGACGGTCTGCCAATAAGTCACCGGCGCACGCCGCGGCGCTGCTTTCGACCACTTGCGTGATACACGTCATATCACGGTACCGCGCGCAAGCGGTCGCGGTACCCTGCCCGCACCGGGTCGGACGTCCCGCCCGGGCTGCCCCAGTCATGCGGAAGTTACCCCCAACCGTCACGGCAACTGCGGGAACCCGGCCTGTTCGTCGTATTCGTCCCGCGCCTGCAGGATCTTGGCCGCATGCTCTTCGGCCCAGAGCCTGACCGCATCCAGCGGCTCCAGCAGGGTCCGGCCCAGCGGGGTCAGCGCGTATTCGACCCGCGGCGGAATCTCCGGATAGACCTGCCGGCTCACCAGCCCGTCCCGCTCGAGGGTCCGCAGGGTCTGGGTCAGCACCTTGGGCGTGATGCCCTGCACCGCGCCGCGGATCACGGAAAACCGTTGCGGCCCGTCCTTGAGGACCTGGAAGACCAGGGGCGTCCACTTGTCGCCAATGCGCTGCAGCACCACCCGCGACGGGCAGTTCAGGTTGAGCACATCGAAACCGGGAACAGCAGTATCCATAAGGTAACTGTATTACGTTGAGGTACTCGGTATCCGATTGATACTTTCGACGCGGTGCCGGAACCGCCGGCAGGAAGTCGAAGGGAGACCCAATGAAGATCGCTGTCTACGGAGCAACCGGCATGGTCGGATCCGAAATCACCGCCGAGGCGCTGCGCCGCGGCCACGAGGTCACCGCCATTACCCGCAGCGGCTCCACCGTCGAAGGCGCCTCCGCACAGGCGGCGGAACTGGGCGATCTGGACGCCTTCCGCCAGGTCGCCGCCGCGCACGACGCCGTCGTCGTCTCCGTCTCGCCGGACCGCACCGGCAAGCCGCACGACTCCCTGGTCGCAGCCCACCGGGCCATCGCCGGCAGCACCGTTCCGGCGCGCGTATTCGTTGTCGGCGGCGCCGGCGCTACGGAAGTCGGCGGCGTCCAGCTCAAGGACATGCCGGACTTCCCCGAGCCTTACAGGCCCGAAGCCGTAACGATGGGGCAGGTGCTGGACACCTACCGGGCCGCGGCCGGGCTGGACTGGACCATGCTGGCGCCCGCACCCATGATCGCCCCGGGCGAGCGGACAGGGTCCTACAAGACGGGCCTGGATGCCCCGGCCGGAGACTCGATCTCCAGCCAGGACTTCGCCATTGCCGTGCTGGACGAGCTTGAGGAGCCGAAGCACCGCAACCGGCGCTTCACCGCCGCCAACTAGCATTCGCAAGCCCCAAGAGGCGGCATGAGGGCCGCCCGCACCAGGCGGGCGGCCTTCCCCGCCCGCGGGCCTGCCGGACCCGGGTGTACGGACGCTTATGCCGCCCGGGCGGTGGTGTGGAACGCCAGCAGCTTCCAGCCCGCTTCCGGCCGAACCCAGACCGACGTGGTCAGCGTATCCAGCTCGCGCAGCTGGCCGCGGGAGGTGATCCCGGCCCGCATCGCCCCGGAGATCCAGGCCGCGCCCCCGGCGAGCACCACCCGTTCCAGCTCGTGCTCGATCCGGTGGTACTTCACGGTTCCGCTGCGCAGCGCGTCCAGCAGCGAGTCCTTGCCGTCCCGCCGGCCGACCGAATGGGTGTAGACGAGCCGGTCGTCGCACAGCCCGGCGAAGGCGTCGAGGTCCCCGTCGAGGAGCGCCTGCATGCGCCGGGCCTCCGCTGCACGCAGGCTTGCTTCGAGCCCCGAGCCGTCCGGGCGGGCGCCCGCCTGGTCATGCATCACGTCCGCCTTCCAGCCAGCGCTGCCGGCTCCGGCTCCCCCGCCGGGTCGGCGGCCAGCCCCGACTCCAGGACCACCTGCACGGTCGCCTCATAGTGCGCCCGCAACAGGGCCGCCAACCCCGCGGCATCCCGGGCCAGCGCCGCCTCCAGGATGCTTCGGTGTTCCCGCTCCACATCACGCACGGCAGCCGCCGCCGACGGAGCAGCCCACCGCCGGTACAGCTCCGTGGAGCCGGCCAGGTTCGCCGCCAGCCTGCTCATGGCCGGACAGGCAGCAGCCTCGAGGATCTTGGCGTGGAACGCCTTGTGTGCTGCGGTCCACTCTTCGGTGATCCGTTCGGCAGCAGCCGGGTCCCTGCGCGGGACGCGCGAGAGGTGATGGTGTGCCGCATTCAGTTCCGACTCCCACTGCAGATCACCACGCTCCAAGGACAGCCTGGCAGCCAGGGCTTCGGAGACGCAGCGCAGTTCGGTGACGTCGCCGAGTTCGCGCAGGTCGAGCTGCGGAACGAAGAACCCCCGGTTGCGGCGGGCGGCCACCAAGCCATCCCCGGCCAGCCGCGCCAGCGCCTCCCGGACCACCGTGGTGCTGGTGCCGAACCGCTCCGCCAGCACCGCGGGCCGGAGCCTCTCCCCCGGCTTCCATCCACCGCCGAGAACGGCACTCCTGATCTCATCGGCCGTTCGGGAACCTGCCATGACAACTCCTTCAGCGGAAACCAGCACCACAAAGAAAACGAGATAAGCAAGATTATATATTCTTCATTGACAAATGTACTATCCCGCCAATAGTCTGTGACCAGCCGCACTTTGGAAAGCCGGGCCGGCAGGCCCGCCTGCCGACCCGCCGCTACCGCACTGCAGCAGCGCGAACCACTCACCGGCGCACTGGCCGTGAAAGGACCCTGGACCATGAATTACGCAAGCTTTGTTGCCTTGGACGGTTCCCCTACCTGGGGCATCGTCGCCGACGGCACCGCCTACGACCTCGGCCCCAGCGGGGCGAACCTGGCCCCGAGCCTGCGGGCCGCCGTCGAGCAGGGCATCTTCGGCACCGTGGCCGGGGAACAGTACCGCACCGCCCCGGCGCGGGCCGAGGAGGAGATCGAGTACCTGCCGGCCATTACGGACCCGGGCAAGATCCTCTGCATCGGCGTGAACTACCGCAGCCACCAGCAGGAAACCGGCCGGGCCGCGCACCAGGCCGAGCAGAAGGCCCCGACCGTCTTCACCCGCTTTGCCGATTCCCAGATGGGCCACCGGCAGCCCGCACGGATGCCGGCGACGACGAACGAGTTCGACTACGAGGGCGAAATGGCCCTGGTCATCGGCAAGGAAGCCTTCCACGTGGCCGAGGAGGACGCCTTCGACCACGTGGCCGGCTACGGCGCCTACAACGACTTTTCCGTCCGCGACTGGCAGCTGGCCACCACGCAGTGGACCCCGGGCAAGAACTTCCCCGGCACCGGCGCGTTCGGCCCCTACCTGGTCCCGGCCGCGGACCTGGGCGACGTCGACAAGCTCACCCTGGAGACCCGGGTCAACGGCGAAACCCGCCAGAAGGCCTCCGTGGCCGACCTGTACTTTTCCATCCCGCAGCTGATCAGCTACGTCACCGGCTTCACCCGGCTCTCCCCCGGCGATGTCATCGTCACCGGCACCCCCGGCGGCGTCGGCCGGTTCATGACCCCGTCCGGCCTGCTCGCCGAAGGCGATGTCGTCGAGGTCGAAATCACCGGGCTGGGCGTGCTGCGCAACACCGTCGAGCGCGTTTCCTAGGACAAGCCTGCGGCGCGGACCTACGGAGGAAAAGGACATCCGGATGGAGAATCTCAGCGAAACCGACGTGCTGGTAATCGGAGCCGGGCCGATCGGGCTCACCGCGGCAAACCTGCTGGCAGACCAGGGCGTGCGCGTCATGCTCGTGGAGCGGCATGCCGGCACCAGCGATGAACCGCGCGCGATCAGCGTCACGGATGAGACGCTGCGCGTCATGCAGCAGATCGGCATCATGGACCGGCTGGCTCCGGAAATGCTCATGGACACCGGCGCCCGATACTACGGGCGCAAGGGCCAGCTGCTGGCGGAAGTCCGGCCGGCCAGCCCGCGTCTCGGGCAGCCCGGCAAGTCCCAGTTCGACCAGCCGGTCATGGAGTCGCTGCTGCTCGAGGCCGCCCGCAAACGGCCGCTGATCGACATCCGGTTCAACACCGAGGCGTTCCGGATCACCGACGGCCCCGGCCACGTGGACACCGTGCTGATCGACGGCGAGGGCAAGAAGACGGTGCGGTCCAAGTGGATCGTGGCGTGCGACGGCGGCCGCAGCCCGGTCCGCGCCCAGCTGGGCATCCCGATGGAAGGCTCCACCCAGACCCAGAAGTGGATCGTCGTCGACATTGTCAATACCCCGGGCGAGCCGGAGAAGTTCGCCGAGTTCCACTGCAACGGCAGCCGGCCCGCCGTCGTGGTGCCCGGGGTCAAGGGCCGCCGCCGTTACGAGTTCATGCTGCTGCCCGGCGAGGATGCGAAGACCGTGACCCAGCCCGAGGCGATCATCTCCCTGGTCGCCCCGTTCCAGCAGATCGTGCCCGAGGACATCCGCCGGGCCGCAGTGTACGTGGCCCACCAGCGCGTGGCCCTGAACTACCGGATGGGACACGTCCTGCTGGCCGGCGACGCCGCGCACATGATGCCGCCGTTCGCCGGACAGGCCCTCAACGCAGGCGTGCGCGACGTCGCCAACCTGGCCTGGAAGGTCGCCGCGAACGTGCACGGCACGGGAACCGACGCGCTGGTGGACACCTACGCCGCCGAGCGGCGTCCGCACGCGGTGGACATGGTGCGCCTGTCCGAACGGATCGGCAAGGTGGTCATGAACGTCAATCCCGCCCTGACGGCCCTGCGGGACTCGGCCATCGCGGCCCTGGGCGTTGTCCCGGCCGCCAAGAACTGGCTGGCCGGCATGAAATTCCTCAAGCAGCCCCACTTCACCGAGGGCTGCGTGGCCGCGCCGGCCGCAGACGTGCCCAAGTCCGCTGCTGCCCTGGTGGGCAGGCCGCTGTCCCAGCCGCGGGTGCGCCTGGCCACCGGCGGCACAATGGCGCTGGACACCGTGCTCGGCCCCGGCTGGGCCCGGCTGCGGTTCCTGCCCGGGGGCAGCATCGAAATCCGGCGCCTTGGCCGCGCAGCCAAGGACGACGGCGCCGAGCCCGTGCCGGCTGTCGACGCCTCGGGTGCCTTCGCGCCGCTGGCCGGCACAGGCGTGGTCCTGGTGGTCCGTCCCGACCGGTACGTGGCCGCCGCCACGAC
>NZ_JBHTML010000136.1:0-11841 GCF_042679445.1 Arthrobacter sp. GCM10027362 | reverse complement strand
GGCGGCCGGCGTCCTGGTGCCGGGCCGGACCAGCGCTACCGGCTCCGTTGCCGGGGCGGCAGCGGTCTTCGGAGCAGGCTTTGCCGTGTCCACCGGCTGCGTCCTGGCGGCAGGGGCGGCCTTGGCGGCAGGACCCACCGCGGGCACTGCCTGGGTCCGGGGTGCTGCCTGGCCTGGCTGCTGCTTCTGCGCCGCTTCGGTCCCGGCAGGCTGCGGCCTGGCGGCGCCGGACTTGGCTGCGGGCCCGACCTTGGCCACCGGTTGCGTGGCAGCCGGCGGTTTGGAACCGGCTTGGCGCTGTGCCGGAGTCGGATCGGTAACGATCGGAACGAAGGAGGTCGCCGCCGGACGCATGACCTGCCGGTCGCTGCCGGGCAGCCGGACGAATTCCATCGGCGCCGAAACCGGGTCGCGCGGTGCCGCCGGCGTCCCGCCGGAGTCACGGCCCTGCCGGGTTTCCGCGCTCAGGCGCTGCTTGTCCGCCGCACGGCGGTTCAGGATGGCGGCGCGTTCGGCCAGGGCCTTCTGCTCGGCCAGCAGCTTCAGGTCGACCTTGCCCGGATCCTGCCCCGGCTCCACTCCGATCAGGTCGGCCAGGCCGGCCGCCTGGTCCATCAGCTCTTCGCGGGCGGCCAGCGCCTCTTCCGCCGTCAGGCCGGCTGCTTCCGCGTCCGGCTGGGGCTTCCGGCGTTCGCGCCGGTCACGGCGGCCGCCGCGCAGGGCCGGCCGTTCCGGCTGGTAGGCGGCATCCGTCACCTTGGCGGAACTTCCCGATGACTCCTTGGCATCGGCCTGCTTCGACGGCGCGGCCTCGGCCGGGCTGCCGCCTGCCGGGGAGGACGGATCGGATCCGGTTCCCGCGGTGTTCAGCATGTGCTCGCGTTCCAGCTGCTGCATGCGCAACTGGCGCCGGGTGGGCACGGCTGCGGCGTCCGGCGGCGCGATCTTGGGCAGCGCGCCGGTCAGGGCGTTGTAGGCCTGGCGCACCTCGCGGTCCCGCGCCCGGGCCTGCGAAGCCCGCTCTGAACCTGCGGCAGCATCCGCCGCTTCCCCGCCGGTTCGCCCCGGCGCAGCGGTCCGGGCCGGAACCGGGACGGCACCGAGGGACTGAGGGGTCTCGACCGCCACGCGGCCACGCTGCTCGGAGCCGGACGACGGCGCACGGCGTGCCTGCATGCGGGCCTCGCGGCGGCTCCGCGGCGGCTGGGATTCCTGGCTCATGAACTACTTCTACCCCGTACTGTGGTCTTTTCTGCGGCCGGCGTCAGGCCGGTACGCCCGCACCCGCATTTACGGGCCGGTATAGACGGTGTTTGGCTATGTACTGTACTACTCCGTCGGGTACCAGGTACCAGACGGGATGGTCATGCGCTACCCGCTCGCGGCAATCCGTGGAGGAGATGGCCATTGCGGGCACCTCAAGCAGGCTGACATCGTCCCGGCCCAGGTTGTGCAGGACGTGGCCGGGCCGGGTGACACCCACGAAATGGGCCAGGGACCACAGTTCGTCCATGTCCTTCCAGGACACGATCTGTGCCATGGCATCGGCGCCGGTGATGAAGAACAGCTCCGCCTCGGGCCGGGCCGCCTGCAGGTCACGCAGCGTGTCGATGGTGTAGGTCCGCCCCGGACGGTCGATATCCACCCGGCTCACGGTGAAGCGGGGGTTGGACGCCGTCGCAATCACGGTCATCAGGTACCGGTGTTCGGCAGGGCTGACCTCCCGATGGGATTTCTGCCACGGCTCGCCGGTGGGGACAAAGACCACCTCGTCCAGCCCGAAGACGGAGGCAACCTCGCTGGCGGCCACAAGGTGGCCGTGGTGGATGGGATCGAACGTCCCGCCCATTATGCCGAGCCGAAACTTACGCTCCGGCCCGGGTGCCTTCGAGGTCGCAAAAGTTTCGCGCGATCCCACTGACCGGTTCAGTGTCGGGCGCCGGGACCCGGGTGCTTGGCCGGATGCTGGCGGTGCGGATCCGCATGTTCCTCGACCGCAGGGTGTCGCTGTCCCACGCTTCGGAACGCGATGGTCGCAAACATCAGGAGCAGAAAGACGGCAAAGATGCCAATGCCCACGGCGTACGGCGAGATGGTTTCAGCGTGGGCTTCGCCGGCTGTCTCGGCGGCGGCAAGGACCTGGGTCAGCATGGTTCTCCCTGGAGGATGGTCGGCCCGGCGGCACCTGCCGCGCGGTAAAAGGAATCATTTCCATGGTACGCGGTTCGCGGCGGGAACCGAATTCCGCAACGCGGTCGGACACCCTGCTAACCCAAGGTTCCGGTGACTGGAAGGTACCGGCCGATTTTTTGCGGCAGGCGACATCTATTGGCCAATTTCTGCCGCGGGGCGACATCTGGTGGCCAATTTGGCCGGAGGACGGGGTTAGCTGCGGACCTGGCCGTCGCCTTGGACGATCCACTTGGTGGTGGTCAGTTCCTGCAGCCCCATCGGACCGCGGGCATGCATCTTCTGGGTGGAAATACCCACCTCGGCGCCCAGGCCCAGTTCGCCGCCGTCGGTAAAGCGGGTGGAGGCATTGACAATCACTGCGGCCGAGTCGATTTCGGCAATGAACTTCTCCGAGTTCGCCAAGTCATTGGTGATGATCGCCTCGGTGTGGCCGGTGGTCCACTTGCGGATGTGATCGATCGCCTCATCCATGGAGTCCACCATTGCCACGGCCAGGTCCAGGTCCATGTACTCCCGGCCCCAGTCCTCGTCGGTGGCCGACTGTCCCTGCACGCCGTCGGGCAGCAAGGCTGCCACCCGGTCATCCACGTGCAGCCGCACCCCGGCAGCCGCCAGCGCGGCGAGCACGGCCGGGGCTGCCGGGGCCTCCGAATGGACCAGCAGGGTCTCCACCGTATTGCAGACCGAGGGGCGCTGGGTCTTGGCATTGAGCAGGATGTCTACGGCCATCTCCTCCCCGGCGGACTTGTCCAGGAAGATGTGGACGTTCCCCTCGCCGGTTTCAATCACCGGAACGCGGGCATTGTTGACCACGGTCTGGATCAGGTCATGTCCGCCGCGGGGAATGAGTACGTCCACCCGCCCGCGCGCCCGCATCAGGGCGTTGGCACCCTCGCGGCCGTATTCGTCCACCGTCTGGACGGCGTCCGTGGGCAGGCCCACCCGGTCCAGGGTGTCCTGGATGATGCCGATGAGGGCGGCGTTGGTGTGCGCGGCAGCGCTGCCGCCACGCAGGATCACGGCATTGCCGCTCTTGAGGGCCAGCCCGGCGATGTCCACGGTGACGTTCGGGCGGGCCTCGTAGATGGCGGCGACCACACCCATGGGCACATGCACCTGGCGCAGGCGCAGGCCGTTGGGCAGGGTCTGGCCGCGCTCCACCGTGCCTACCGGGTCCGGCAGCGAGGCCAGGTTGCGCAGGGCGGCGGCCAGTCCGTCGATCCGGCCGGTATCCAGGCTCAGGCGGTCCAGCAGGGCCGCGCTGGTGCCGTTCTGCCGGCCGGCTTCCACGTCCTGCCTGTTGGCCGCGAGCACCAGGTCCCGTCTGGCCACCAACGAATCGGCGATCTCCAGCAGGGCGCGGTCCTTCCAGGCACGGTTGGCACGGGCCAGCTTCCGCGAGGCTACGCGGGCCAGGTCCGCGATGGCGTGGACAGCCCCGGTGACGTCCCGCGGGACGGCGCCGGACTCCGATGCGGCGGCTCCGGCAGGGGTCTGGGGTACGGCTGTCTCAGTCATGCCTTCGATATTACAGGGAAGCACCCGAGCTGGGCGCGCCCGTCAGGAAAGCGGCAGGAGCCTTCGTCCGGAGGAAGCTGGGCGGCCGCCGAACGGCTACAGGACCACCAGGTCATCCACATGGATCACTTCACGCTCGTATTGCCGGCCCAGGCTGGAGGCCAGTTCCCGGGTGGAACGTCCCAGCATGCGCGGCAGTTCATAGGAGGAGAAGTTCACCAGCCCGCGGGCGATCACCCGGCCCTGCGCGTCGGCCAGTTCCACCGGGTCCCCGGGCTCGAAATCGCCCTTGACGGAGGTAATCCCTGCCGGAAGCAGCGAACGGTGGCGCTCGCGCACGGCCTGCACCGCGCCGTCGTCAAGGGTCAGCCGCCCCTGGATGGAGGCCAGGTGCGCCAGCCAGAGCAGCCGCGGCGTGCGGCGCGAGCCGTTGACGCTGAACCAGGTGCCCACATCCTCGCCGGCCAGGGCCCGGGCGGCGTTCGGGGTGGAGGTCACCAGCGCCGGGATCCCCGAGCCTGCGGCAATGTTGGCGGCATCAACCTTGGTCACCATGCCGCCGGTGCCGACGCCGGCCTTGCCCGTGCTGCCGATGTCCGCTCCGGCCAGGTCCTCGGGGCCGGCCACCAGGGGAATCCTGGTCCCGCCGGCCCGGGGCGGACGGTCGTAGATGGCATCGACGTCGGAGAGCAGGACCAGCGCGTCGGCCTTGACCAGGTGGGCCACCAGGGCGGCCAGCCGGTCATTGTCGCCGAAGCGGATTTCGTGCGTGGCCACCGTGTCGTTTTCGTTGACCACGGGAAGGACGCCGAGGTGCAGCAGCCGGTTCAGCGCGCGGTAGGCATTGGCGTAGTGCTGGCGCCGCATTAAATCCTCGGCGGTGAGCAGGACCTGGCTCACGGTGATGCCGTGGGCACCAAAGGCCTGGGTGTAGCGGGCGACCAGCAGGCCCTGTCCCACGCTGGCCGCTGCCTGCTGGGTGGCCAGGTCCCGCGGCCGGCGGCCCAGCCCCAGCGGCGCCAGGCCGGCGGCAATCGCCCCGGAGGAGACCAGGATGATCTGCGAACCGGCATTGCGCCGCTCGGCCAGCACGTCCACCAGCGCCAGCAGCGCTTCTTCGGAGATTCCCCCGGCCAGCGAGGTCAGCGATGACGAGCCTACCTTGACCACCAGGCGCTTGGCGGTGCGCAGCAGGCTGCGGTCCGCCCGCACCGGTTTCTTCGCCCGCACCGGCGCCTTCACGGCAGCGCGTGCCTTGCCGGTGCTCCCGGTCCGGCCGGCGTCAGTGGTCATCGTCATCGCCGGACTGCTCCCCGTAGGACTCGGTCCAGATGCCCGCCTTGCGCTCAGCCTCCAGCTCGGCGCGGGCGGCCGCCTTGGCGTCCTTGCGCTCCTGGTATTCCTCGCGCTTTTGGGCGCGGGTGGGACGGACGAACTCTTCCAGCCGCGCGTCCATGCCACGCGGGGACGCCAGCAGCTCGGCACCGCCTACCATGGTCGGCTCCCAGTCGAACACCACGCCGTCCTCCCCGCCGATCACCACGGTGTCCCCCGGCTTGGCCCCGGACTTGAACAGCTTCTCCTCCACACCCAGCCTGGCCAGCCGGTCGGCCAGGTAGCCCACGGCCTCGTCGTTGGTGAAGTCCGTCTGCTTGACCCAGCGTTCCGGCTTGTCGCCGCGGACGCGGAAGAGCGGCTGCAGGCCCTTTTCCTCACGGCGAATGGTAAAGCCCGTCTCGTTTACCGCCCGCGGCCGCAGTACCGCGGGCTTGACCTTCGGCGGGGCCGCCTTGACGGACTCGCGGGCAGCCTCGACGATCTCCGCCATGGCAAAGCCCAGCTCGCGCAGGCCCTCGCGGGTCACGGCCGAGACCTCGAAGACCCGATAGCCGCGCTGTTCCAGTTCCGGGCGGACGAACTCGGCCATGTCCCGTCCGTCCTGCATGTCCACCTTGTTCAGGACCACCAGGCGCGGCCGCTGGTTCAACGGGACGACTTCCCCGTCCGCGCCGGCGTAGCTCATGTCCACCGCGTACTTGTCCAGTTCGGCCTCGATGACCTCCAGGTCCGCGATCGGATTGCGGTCCGCTTCCAGCGTGGCGCAGTCCAGCACGTGCACCAGCGCCGCACAGCGCTCCACGTGGCGCAGGAAGTCGTGGCCCAGCCCCCTGCCCTCGCTGGCGCCTTCGATGAGCCCGGGCACGTCGGCAATGGTGAACCGGGTATCGCCGGCCTGCACCACGCCCAGGTTCGGGACCAGCGTGGTGAACGGGTAGTCCGCGATCTTCGGCCGGGCCGCCGACATCGCCGCGATCAGGCTGGACTTGCCCGCGGACGGGAAGCCGACCAGGGCGATATCGGCGATCGACTTCAGTTCCAGGACAATGTCGCGGGACTCCCCGGGGATGCCCAGCAGCGCGAACCCGGGCGCCTTCCGCTTGGGCGAGGACAGGGCGGCATTGCCCAGCCCGCCCTGGCCGCCGGCGGCGGCCACGAACTCGGCACCCTCGCCGACCAGATCAGCCAGCACTTCGCCGTCGGGACTCTTGACGACCGTGCCGTCCGGCACCGGAAGCACCAGGGTCTCTCCGTTCTTGCCGTCCCGCCAGTCGCCCATGCCCGGTCCGCCGTTGGTGGCATGGCGGTGCGGGGCATGGTGATAGTCCAGCAGCGTGGTGGTCTGGTGGTCCACGCGCAGGATGACGTCACCGCCGTTGCCGCCGTTGCCGCCGTCCGGGCCGCCGAGGGGCTTGAACTTCTCCCGATGGACGGAGACGCACCCGTGGCCACCCGTCCCGCCGGATACATGCAGAACTACCCGGTCAACGAAAGTTGCCACGTCTATCTCCTTGATACTGGGGCATGATGCCGGACGGGCTTTCGGCCCATCCGTGATTTTAGTCTGGTTAAACAGCGGTAAGGCGGACCGATGGCCCGCCTCACCACACAGCTTGCTGGAGCTGCTGAATTACTCGGCAGCTGCTGCCGCGGCTGTGCCCACCACGTTTACCACGCGGCGACCACGGCGGGTGCCGAACTCGACGGCGCCGGCCTCGAGGGCGAACAGCGTGTCATCCTTGCCGCGGCCGACATTGGCGCCCGGGTGGAAGTGGGTACCGCGCTGGCGGACGAGGATTTCGCCGGCGTTGACAACCTGGCCGCCGAAGCGCTTGACGCCCAGACGCTGTGCGTTGGAATCGCGACCGTTGCGAGTGGAGCTCGCACCTTTCTTATGTGCCATTAGCTATGCCTACCTTTTGTGTCTTGGAAAACTTCTCGGGGACCCGCAGCGCACTTAGGCGATGGAGGTGACCTTGACCTTGGTCAGGTCAGCGCGGAAGCCCTGGCGCTTCTTGTAGCCGGTCTTGTTCTTGAACTTCTGGATGACAATCTTCGGTCCACGAAGATTCTCGATGATCTCGGCGGTAACCGTGACCTTGGACAGGGCGTCTGCCTCGGAGGTGACCTTGTCGCCGTCGACCAGGAGCAGTGCGGGCAGCTCGATGGTGCTGCCGGCTCCACCGGCGACGCGGTCCAGGGTCACGAAGTCTCCAACGGAAACCTTTTCTTGGCGGCCGCCGGCGCGGACAATCGCGTACACCACTTGGGAACTCACTTCTCTCGACGTCTAATACATTTCTGCGCTTCAAGGTGCAGGCGGCGATTCCGCCCGTTCAGCGCTGTGCAGTCACGCCCACGAGATTTTTCCGTCGAAGGCGGTCGCACCGAAGATCCAGCCTACGCCATGGCGGCTAATTCCCGCAAATGACGCAGCAGCGGAACGGCGCACCGCCCCCGGGGATCCCCGTCCGGCCAAGGCACCTTCCCGCCGCGGCGGAACCGGCCCCAAAGCCTGTACCAGTCTACGCGGAGCCGGGCTGCGGGCTACGCATAGACACGCGCGGCGTCGAAGAAATCCAGCTCGTAGCGGCAGGACTGTTCGAAGGCCGTGCGCATCCGCTGCCGTCCGGCCTCCGTTTCCGCGGCCGCCGCCCCATCCATAATCGCCACCACCTGCCGGGTCGCCGCGGCAAAGCTCTCGTCCCCGTATGTCTGCAGCCAGGCGGCATAGGGGTGGTGGGGGTCCGGGTCCCCGCCATGCCGGGCCTGCAGCTGCTCCCCCACATGGGCATAGAGCCAGTAGCAGGGAACCACGGCGGCCACCAGCTCGCCGTAGCCTCCGCCACCGGCGATGGCCAGCAGGTGGTCCACGTACTGCTTGGTGACCGGGCCCAGCTCCCCGGACACCGCGCGTCCGGCCAGCCAGCTGCGGTGCAGCTCCGCCTCCACCTCCAGGCACTGGTGTGCCCCCTTGGCCCAGAACAGCTGTTCGGCCTCGGTGGGTGCCAGGGCGCTGGCCCGGGCGAGTACCCGCGAATAGCCGTTGAGGTACCGGGCATCCTGGGCCAGATAGTAGCCGAAGTGTTCCTCGGCCAGCGTGCCGGCGGACAGTTCGCGGATGAACGGCAGGGCGAGGATCTCCTCCCGCACGCTGCTGGTCCGGCGCCACAGGTCCTCGCTGAACCCCGCGGGCGAGGCGTCGGCGGGGTTCAGGTGGTGGAAATGGTGGATGGGTCCGTGCCCGCGGCCCACGTCCAGTTCGCCGGAGCGTTCCAAGGCTCCGGTCAGCCAGTGCTTGACCCGGCGCAGGCTTTCCGCCCAGTCCAGCGTGCGGGCCTGCACCGTGGCCATCGCCGCGGACAGCGAGCACCCGGTACCGTGCGTGTTCTCCGTGTCCACGCGCGGCGAGGACAGCTCCACCACATCCCTGCCCGGCCCGGCTGCAGCGTCCACGAGCGCGTCCGGGCTGTCGGCCCCGTGCAGGTGCCCGCCCTTGACCAGCACCTTCAGTCCGTGGCGGCGGGAGAGTTCCCGGCCCTGCTCCAGTGCCTGGTTCCAGCCGGCCGCCACCGGGACATCCAGCAGGACGGCAAGTTCCGGCAGGTTGGGGGTGACCAGGTGTGCCAGCGGCAGCAGGGAACGCAGGGCGTCCTCGGCCTCCGGCTGCAGCAGCCGGTCATTACTGGTGGCGACCATGACCGGGTCCAGCACCACGATCGGCGGGCGGGCTTCTTCCAGCCAGGCCTTGACCGTGTGGATGGTGGCGGTGTCCCCCAGCATCCCGATCTTGACCGCGTCGATGGCGACATCGTCGCTGACCGCCTGCAGCTGCTCGGCCAGGAAGGCGGCCGGCGGGGTATGGACCGAGCGGACGCCGCAGGTGTTCTGCGCCACCAGCGCGGTGACCGCGGCCATGCCGTAGCCGCCGTGCGCGGCAATGCTCTTCAGGTCCGCCTGGATCCCCGCGCCTCCGGTGGGGTCCGTGCCGGCAATGCTGAGCACCCGGGGCACCGGGCGCGGCCGGGGTGCGGCAGCCCGGTCCGGCGCCGATTCCTGCAGTTTCTGCTGTGCTGTTTCCAAAGTCATGTCCTGTGTCGGTTCCTGTGTCAGTTCCATTGCGCCGGCCTCCCTGCCGCGGCGGCGACGCCGGAGCCGGGCGCCTTCACGCCGGCCGCCTCCACCGTCCCCGCGGCGACGGCAGCCGCCTCGCGCAGCTCCAGTCCGGTGGCGTCGCTCAACCGAACAAGGCGCTGCCGGCGCCGCCATGTGGCAGGCCGCCGGGCACAGTCTCTTGGTGGGTAGCGAACAGTCATTCGTGGCATCCCTTCGCTAGTCCGAACTAGATCAGGTTCAACGGGTATCCATCTCAGCTGCGCCCCGGCGGGCCAGCACCCCGTGTCACTCGTCCCAGCCTATAGCAACGGCCCGGGACCGCCGCATTGTTGCGGGGGCCCGGGCCGTTGCCTGCGCTGCCGGCCGGCAGTGTCCTTAGAGTTCCGAGGCCGGAACCCCGACGCCGAGGATGATCGGGCCCGGTTGGCCTGCCTCTTCCTTCGGCTGCTTCGGTCCGGCTTCTTCCGCCGGGGCCGGCACGGCCGGGGCGTGGGCGGTGAAGGAATGTCCCGTGCCCTCTGCCCGGTTCCCCGAGGCCTGCTCGACGGCACTCTCGTTGGCCGCACCCTGCGCCCGGCTGGCCGAGCGGTGCCGCCGTCCGCGGCGCCGGCCGGCGGTGCCGGCGGTGTCCGTGGTGCCGGCGGTGTCCGCGGTGCCGGTGTGGGCAGGCGTGCCCGTTTCGGCAGGGGCCGAGGCCACCCGGTTGAAGGCCTCGGTCAGGCTCTCCAAGGTCAGCGCGGGCTCTTCCACCGCCGCCGGGGAGTGCTCGGCCCGGGGCAGGGCGACCTTTTCGCCATTGATGGTCAGGACCGGCGAACCGGCCTCCGCGGAGACCGTCCCACGTTCCTGAACCGCATGGGCGGCATGCTCCTCGGCCTCGTGGGCCGCGTGGGCCGCGGCGGCGATGTTCGCCAGCGCGGCGCGGGCCTTGGCCTGGCGCTCGGCTTCCTCGTGCTGCTGCGCCTCGGCGGTCGGCTGCTCCTGGGGCTGGTTCTGGCCCCGGTTGCGCCGCTTCTCGCTGCGTGACGGCTTCTCGGCACGGATCTGCTTCTCCCGCAGCTGGTGCTGGTGGTGCTCGGCGGCCACGGCCGACCGGCGGTGCTCCAGCGGCTCTTCGTGCGTGACCACGCCGCGGCCGCCGCAGTGCTCGCACTGCTCGCCGAAGACCTCCAGCAGGCCGGTGCCCATGCGCTTGCGGGTCATCTGGACCAGGCCCAGCGAGGTGACCTCGGCCACCTGGTGCTTGGTCCGGTCCCGGCCCAAACACTCGACCAGGCGCCGGAGCACCAGGTCGCGGTTGGATTCGAGCACCATGTCGATGAAGTCGATCACGATGATGCCGCCGATGTCCCGCAGCCGCAGCTGGCGGACCACCTCTTCGGCGGCCTCGAGGTTGTTCTTGGTGACGGTTTCCTCCAGGTTGCCGCCCGAGCCGGTGAACTTTCCGGTGTTGACGTCGACGACGGTCATCGCCTCGGTGCGGTCAATCACCAGCGAGCCGCCCGAGGGCAGGAAGACCTTCCGTTCCAGCGCCTTGTGGATCTGCTCGTCGATCCGCTTGGCGGCAAAGATGTCCTCCTCGGAGGTCCACCTTTCCAGCCGGTCCACCAGGTCCGGGGCCACGTAGGTCACGTAGGCCTCGATGGTGTCCCAGGCCTCGTCACCGGAAACGATGAGCTTGGAGAAATCCTCGTTGAAGACGTCGCGGACAACCTTGATGGTCAGGTCCGGTTCGGCATACAGCAGTTCCGGCGCCAGCGTCTTGGTGGACGCGGCCTGGCTCTCGATCGCTTCCCACTGGGCGCGCAGGCGGTTGATGTCGTTCATCAACTCCTCCTCGCTGGCCCCCTCCGCCGCGGTGCGCACGATCACTCCGGCGCCGTCCGGCACATGCTCCTTGAGGATCTTCTTCAGCCGGTTCCGTTCCACGTCCGGCAGCTTCCGGGAAATCCCGGTCATCGAGCCGCCCGGAACGTAGACCAGGAAGCGTCCGGGCAGCGAAATCTGGCTGGTCAGCCGCGCGCCCTTGTGCCCCACCGGGTCCTTGGTCACCTGTACCAGCACCGAGTCGCCGGACTTCAGCGCCAGCTCGATGCGCCGCGGCTGCCCGTCCAGGTGCGCGGCATCCCAATTGACCTCGCCGGCATACAGCACGGCATTCCGGCCCCGCCCGATGTCGACGAAGGCCGCCTCCATGCTGGGCAGCACGTTCTGGACCTTGCCCAGGTACACGTTGCCGATCAGCGAGTCCTGCTGGGTCTTGGAGACGAAGTGCTCGGCCAGCACGCCGTCCTCGAGCACGCCGATCTGGATCCGCTCGTCCCGTTGGCGGACCACCATCTGGCGGTCCACGGATTCGCGCCGGGCCAGGAACTCGGCCTCGGTGATCACCTGGCGACGGCGGCCGGACTCCCGGGACTCGCGGCGGCGCTGGCGCTTGGCCTCCAGCCGGGTGGATCCCTTCACCGCGGCCACCCGGTCGCTCGGGGCGGTTTCGGACGCCGGCCTCGGCGCCCGCACCCGGGTGATGGTGTTGGGCGGGTCATCGTCCAGCCCGCCTGTCAGCTCCAGGTCCTGGTCGCCGCGGCGGCGACGGCGGCGACGGCGGGAGGTCACGACGTCGGCCGCCTCGGCAGCTTCACCGGTGCCCTCCTCCGCAGGCGCGCCGGCCTCGGC
>NZ_JBHTML010000135.1:0-11936 GCF_042679445.1 Arthrobacter sp. GCM10027362 | reverse complement strand
GCAGCGCCTGTTCCCGGCCCCGTCCACGGACCAGCTGCACGAGCTGACGCGCACCCGTCCGCTGGTCCGGCTCAACCCGCGCCAGTCCGCCGTCGGCAGCCTGCGCGTGAGCGGTGCCGTCTCGATCGCCTGGGAATCCTCCGGGCGCATCACCGGCGCCGCGACCGCGGACGGCCGCAAGGCCGGCAGGCCCGTGCCCACTACGGGCAACCGGCCGCTGGTGGACCTCGAGGACGGCGAGGCACTGATTGCCCTGCGGCACCTGAAGGAATTCCGCCGGGCACTGTTCATTGCACCTCCCGACGCCCCGCTGGCCGTCCGGCTCTACGGCGGCGCCTCGGTGGTCCTGCCGCCGGAGCATGATCACCGCAACGTCCTGCTCGTGTCGCGGATCGGCCCGGTACTGGAGCTGCGCACGGACCCGGCACCTGCCGAGGCCGCCGACGTCGCCCTGTGGCAGGCCTTCGGCTTCCGCATGTCCGTCGCGCTGCCGGCCAACGGCTGGGCCGGCTGACCGGTGCGGCATTTCAGCTTCCTCGGCGAAGACCAGCTCTCCCGGCTCTTTTACCGCAGGCCCGCCCGGCTCGGCCTCGATGCGGATCCGGCGCTGCTCGCCGTCGGCCTCGGCGCCACCCTGTACAGCCCCGGCACCCGGCCGGACCTGGCCAAGGACATCGCCAAGCTCGGCGCGCGCGGCTGCGTCAGCCAGGTCCTCTGCCTGGAAGATTCCGTCCCCGACCAGGACCTGGCCCCGGCCGAGGACAATGTCCTGGCCGCCCTGCGGCGGCTGCACGAGCGCGGCACGGAGCCGGACGCGCCCGAGCTGCCAATGCTGTTCATCCGCACGCGCAGCCCGGAGCAGATGCTTCGGCTGGCCCGCCGCGGCGGCGAGGCGCTGCAGGTCATCTCCGGTTTCTCCATCCCCAAGTTCGAGAACGAGACCGGGCTGGCCGAACGGTACTTCGATGCGCTCGGGGAAGTGCGCCGGCTGGCCGTGCCCGGGCACCGGCTGTGGGTGATGCCGATCCTGGAATCCCCGGCCATCATCCACCGGGAAACCAGGACCCGGGCCCTGGCCCGTCTCTACGACGTGATCAAACAGCACCGCGAGGACGTCCTGGCGGTCAGGATCGGGGCCACGGACTTCTCCAGCGCCTTCGGGCTGCGGCGCTCCCGCGACCTGACCATCTACGACGTCCAGGTCGTGGCCTCGGTGATCGCGGACATCGTGAACATCCTCGGCCGCCCCGGCGACGGGCTGGTGATCACCGGTCCGGTCTGGGAGCACTTCGTCAATACCGAGCGGCTGCTGCGCCCGCAGCTGCGTGCCACGCCGTTCGAGGACGCGGACGAGACCGCCCTGCGCCAGCGCCTGCTCCGGGCCAACCTGGACGGGCTGATCCGGGAAACCGAGCTGGACCATGCCAACGGCCTGCTCGGCAAGACCGTCATCCATCCCAGCCATGTGCCGGTGGTCCATGCCCTCTCGGTAGTCAGCCACGAGGAATTCCTGGATGCCCGGGACATCGTGGACCCGGCAAACGGCGGCGCCAAGGCCTCTCCGTACAGCAACAAGATGAACGAGATCAAGCCCCACCGGGCCTGGGCCGAACGGACCCTGTTCAAGGCCGCCGCGTTCGGCGTGGCGGCTCCGGATATCGGTTTTGTGGACCTGCTGGAAGCGAGCATGCAGTGACTTTTGCACCGGGCGGAGGACCGGGGGCGGACACGGCCGTAGGCCCGTGGACCGGAGGCCATGTCGGCACCCTGCTGAATGTTGTCATTGACCCGGACACGGAGGACAGTCTCTTCGACGTGCGCGACCTGGTGGGCCTGGCACTGCGCCGCAACCCCAAGCGGGCGCACCTGCTGGTCTCACGGGTGCTCGGCAAGCACGTGCCCAGCGATCCCGGGCTGGTGATCGCCGCCGGCGAACTGCTCGGGGTGCTCGTGGCCGCGGCCCTGGACGGCGGGCCGGAGCACGCCCCGGAAGACAGCGCAGCGGTGGTGCGGGAAGCCGCGGCAGCGCTGGGCACGGTGCTGCGGCTGGTGTCCGACGGCACCGGTTCCCCGGAGGCTGCGGCAGAGCGGTCATGGTGCCTGCGCCGCGCCCGTGCCCTGCTGGCCCCGCTGAAGACCAGGCACCCGGACGCAGCCACCCTCGGCTATGCGGAGACGGCGACCGGGCTGGGCCGCCTGGTCGCCGGGGCCATCGGCTCCTACTACCTGCATTCGACCCGGCACACCGGCAACGGCACCGTCCCGTACGGCGCCTTCGAGGAAGAGCACTCCCACGCCACCTCCCACCGGCTGCTGCCGGCGGACCGGTCCCGGCTCGACGACGCTGCGGTGCTGGTACTGGTGGACGACGAGCTGAGCACCGGGGCCACCATCGTCAATACGATCCGCGCGCTGCATGCAGCCGCACCGCGGGAACAGTACGTGGTGGCCTCCCTGGTGGACCTGCGCACCGGCGACGACCGGGCCCGGTTCGACGCCGTGGCCGCCGAGCTGGGAACCCGGATCCGCACCGTAGCCCTGGCCCGGGGTTCGGTGGCACTGCCCCCGGATGTGCTCGAACGGGCCCGGCTGCACCTGGACGGCCTGCCGCCCGAAGAACTCCCGGTGCCCGACGGCGGCGTCGTACCCACGCTGCTGCCGGTGGCGGCCGGGCCCGTGCCCGACCGCTACGGCAGCGAGCCTTCGTCCTTCGGCACCGCTGCGGACGCGGCCGCTGCCGGCGGGGAACACGTCCTGGCGGCCCTGTCCCCCGCCCAGCGCGCCGAAGGCATCCTGGTGCTGGGTACCGAGGAGCACCTGCATCTGCCCCTGCTGCTGGCGGACTGGCTAAACGCACAGCTTCCCGGGACGCGCGTGCGGTTCTCCTCCACCACCCGCTCCCCCATCGTGGCCCTGGACCGGCCGGACTACGCCATCAACAGCGTCCTGGCCTTCGCCAGCCATGACAGGACCATCGACGGGCCCGGCCCGCGCTATGCGTACAACGTCAACTGCACCGGCGCGCACTACGGCACCATCGTCGTCGTGCCCGAACCGGGCACGGATCCGGCGGACCTCACCGGCCCCGGCAGCCTGACCGCGGCCCTGCGCAGCGTCTGCGACCGCGTCCTCGTGGTCCGGCTGTCCGGCAGCGCGGACCAGGCCCCGACGGCGGTCCCGGCCGCCTTTCCGGCTCCGCTGCACGGGCCGGACTTCGGGTCCTATGCCGCCGCGGAGGTGTCCTGGCTGCTGAAGGACCTGAGCCAGGTGCAGCTGGAGGCCCCCACGGCCGAGCGCGAACGCGCCATCCAGGCCGGCACCGCGCACTACGCCGAGTCGCTGCCGGTGGAATACCACCCGTCCGCGGAGTACCTGCAGATCTTCGAGGCGGCGCTGGAACGCTCCGCCGGCCGGGTGGCGCAGGCCGTCGGTGCCGTATCCGAACTGGCGCTGGCGGTCCGGGACCGCCGCCCCGTGCTGGTCTCGCTCGCGCGTGCCGGAACCCCTGTCGGCGTGCTGATGAAACGCTGGATCCGGGCCTTCCACGGCCTGGACGTACCGCACTACACCATGAGCATCGTCCGTGGCCGCGGCATCGATGAAACCGCGCTGCGCTACCTGGCGGCGCACCATGACCCGGCGCAGGTGCTCTTCGTGGACGGCTGGACCGGTAAGGGCGCCATCATCCGCGAACTGCAGGCAGCGCTGGAGCGCTTCGCCGCCGGGCACGGCACCGCCTTTGGTCCGGAGCTGGCCGTGCTGGCGGATCCGGGGCACTGCACCACCCTGTTCGGTACCCGCGAGGACTACCTGATCCCGTCGGCCTGCCTGAACGCCACGGTCTCGGGCCTGGTCTCGCGCACGGTGCTGAACCGGGACTACATCGGCCCCGGGGACTTCCACGGCGCCAAGTTCTATGCGCAGCTGGCCGGCGCGGACCGTTCGGCCCGGTTCCTCGACGCCGTGACCGCCCGGTTCCCCGAGGTCCGGCAGGCCGCCGTGCGCGACGCCGCCGGCCGCCTCGCCGAGGCCCCGGCCGCGGACTGGAGCGGGTGGGAGGCCGTGGTGCGGATCGGCGCCGAGTACGGCATCGCCAACCCCAATCTGGTCAAGCCCGGTGTCGGCGAAACCACGCGGGTGCTGCTGCGCCGGGTACCGTGGCAGGTGCTGGCCAACCCGGCGGCCAGGGCGGACCTGGACCATGTGCTGCTGCTCGCCGAACAGCGCGGGGTACCGGTGGTCGAGGTGCCGGGCCTGCCCTACAGCTGCATCGGACTGATCCGGCCCGAAGCCGGGGCCGCAGGATGAGCGCCGCCCTGGTCTGCTGCGACCTGGACCGCACCCTGGTCTACTCGGCCAATGCGCTCCTGCTCGAGGGCGAGGACCGGATGGCCCCCGCGCTGGCGGTGGCAGAGGTCTACCAGGGCCGGCCGCTGTCCTTCCTGACCCGCGGCGCGGAACTGCTGCTGGCGGAGGTCGCCGCCGCCTGCACCTTCGTCCCGGTCACCACCCGGACGGTGGCCCAGTACCAGCGGATCCGGCTGCCCGGCCCGCCGCCGCGCTACGCCGTCACCACCAACGGCGGCCGGATCCTGGTCGACGGCGTGCCGGACCCGGCCTGGACCGCCCACCTCTGGCAAAAGCTGGTCAGTAGATGCTCTCCTTTGGCGGAAATTGCCGCCGAACTGGCACGGCCGGAGTACGCGCCGTGGCTGCTGCGGCTGCGCGACGCCGAGGAGCTGTTCATCTACGCGATCGTGGAACGCGATGCCCTGCCCGCCGAAGACCTGGCCGGGCTGGAACTGTGGTGCGCCGAGCGCGGCTGGACCGTGTCCCTGCAGGGACGCAAGCTCTACTGCGTGCCCGAGGCCATCACCAAGGAAGCCGCCGTCGCCGAGGTCGCCGTCCGCAGCGGCGGCAGCCCGCTCATTGCCGCCGGTGATTCCCTGCTGGACCGCGGCATGCTGCTGGCCGCGGACCACGCCCTCCGCCCCGCCCACGGTGAGCTGGAGGCGGCGGGGTTCCGAGCCCCGCAACTGGCCGTCACCGCCGCCCGCGGCGTGCTGGCCGGTGAGGAAATCGCCCGGCGCATCCATGACCTGGTCTTCGGGGAACCGGCCGGGCCGGTGGAGGCGCGCCCGGCAGCGGCGGCTTCACGTCCATAGTGTCGACGCGATCGGCCGCCATCGGCTGAAGAACGCCGTCGAATGAAGAATGGGCGGGCTTATGGGTATCCATAAGCCCGCCCATTCTTCATTCGATGTACGGAACGGGGGTCAGCCCCAGGGGATGGCGCCGAGCAGGATGCCGACGGCGAGCATCACCAGTGCGACGACGGCGGAGCGCCACAGCACCTTCTTGTGGTGGTCGCCCAGCTCCACATTGGCCAGCGAGACCAGCAGCAGGATCGCGGGCACCAGGGGGCTCTGCATGTGCACCGGCTGGCCGGTGATCGAGGCCCGGGCCATTTCCGCCGGGGCGATGCCGAAGTGCGCGGCGGTTTCGCTCAGCACCGGCAGGACGCCGAAGTAGAACGCGTCGTTGCTCATGAAGAAGGTCATCGGGATGCTCAGCACACCGGTGATCACGGCCATGAACGGGCCCATCGATTCGGGGATGATCCCCACCAGCCACTTGGACATCGCATCCACCATGCCCGTGCCGTTGAGCACGCCGGTGAGCACGCCGGCGGCCATCACCATCGACACCACCGCCACGATGCTCTTCCCGTGCGCCACCAGCTGCGTGGCCTGGTCCTTCACGTGCGGGAAGTTGACCACCAGCGCCAGCGCGGCACCGACCATGAAGACGAAGGCCAGCGGAACAATGTCCAGCACCAGCACGGTCATGACCGCCACGGTCAGGGCCAGGTTGAACCAGAACAGCTTCGGCCGCAGCGTCGGGCGGTCCGGGTCCAGCGCCGAATCGGCAAGGGCCGAACCGGCCAGGACCTCCGGCTTTTCCAGCACGGCGACGGCGCCGCCGGCGGGGGCACCGGAACCGGGGGTCGATCCCGGCCGACGGCGGCCGGGCGCGGATCCGCCCGGGGCGGTGCCGGCGTCGTCATTGCCGCCTGCCCAGAACTCCGGCTTGGCACCGGCCAGCCGCTTGCGCTCGCCCAGGCCCAGCGTCCAGGCGAACACCATCACCACTACCATGCCGGCCAGCAGCGACGGGATCATCGGCACGAAGACATCCGACGGTGACACGTCCAGCGCGGCGGCGGCGCGGGCGGTGGGCCCGCCCCAGGGCACGATGTTCATGGTGCCGTTGGCCAGCCCGGCCACGCAGGTGAGCACCACCGGGCTCAGGCCCAGGCGCAGGTAGATCGGCAGCATGGCCGCGGTAGTGAGGATGAAGGTGGTGGAGCCGTCCCCGTCCAGGGAAACGACGGCGGCCAGCAGCGCGGTGCCCAGCACGACCTTGGCCGGGTCATTGCCCAGCGTGCGCAGGATGAAGCGCACCAGCGGGTCGAACAGGCCGACGTCGATCATCAGACCGAAGAAGATGATCGCAAACATCAGCAGCGCCGCCGTCGAGGTCAGCGACTTCATCGAGTCCAGGACCATGTCGCCCAGGCCCAGGCCTGCCCCGGCGAACAGGCCGAAAATTGTGGGGACCAGGATCAGCGCCAGCACCGGCGTGAGCTTCTTGGTCATGATCAGCGCCATGAAGACCGCGATCATCGCAAAACCGAGGAGAACCAGCACCACGGCTCCTTTCCATCAAAGGCCGGTCCTGTGACCGGCACTACAGACTGTAGGGTGGCCCGAGTCACGTCTGGCGGTTTCGCCCGGTTGAAGTGCATACTGCTTATTGCGCACGTTTTGCGCGTTTAGCTCAGCCATCTCGACAATGCGGAGAACCATGGATGCCAGCAGCCGCCGTCCGGTCCGGCTGGCCTTCTCGGCCCGGATGCTGCTGCTCCAGCTGGCCGTCACGGCGCTGGTGGTGCTCTTCTCCGCCGCGGTCTTCGGCTGGCTGACCTACCAGCGGCTCGGCGAGAACGCGGAGGCCCAGGCACTGGCGGTGGCACGGTCCGTCGCCGCCTCCTCCACCGTGCGCACCGAAGTGGCCGCCCTGGCCTCCGCCGGCCCCGGCCGGCTCTCCGGTCCGGTGCTGGCCGCCGGCGCGCTGCAGCCGCTGGCCGAGGAGGTGCGGGCACGCACCGGTGCGCTGTTCGTGGTGATCACCGACGACGACGGGCTGCGGCTGGCACACCCGAACCCCGCGCTGCTGGGCCAGCGGGTGAGCACCGACCCGTCCGAGGCACTGGCCGGCCGCGAAGTGACGGCCCAGGAGCAGGGCACCCTGGGGCATTCGGCCCGGGCCAAGGTCCCCATCTATGCCCCCGGCTCCGCCGGCCGGATCGTCGGCGAAGCCAGCGTGGGTTTCTCCAGTGAGGACGTACTGGAAAGCCTGGGCGGGAACATCCTGCCGGTGGCGGCGACGGCGGCCGGCGCCCTGGGCCTGGGCGCGCTCGCGTCCTGGCTCCTGGGCCGGCGGCTGAAGCGGCTGACCCTGGGCCTGGAGCCGGAGGAGATCGCCGCGCTGACCCAGGACCAGGAGGCGGGTGCTGCGCGGGGTCGACGACGGCGTGATCGGCGTTTCCGCCGACCGGCGCATTACGGTCTTCAACCGCAAGGCCAAGCAGTTGCTGGGCCTGGGCATCACCGCGGACCTGGTGGGCCGGCCGCTGGACCAGGCAGGGCTGCCGCCGGCGGTGGGCACCGTGCTGGCCGAAGCAGCCCCGGAATCGGCGCCGCTGGAACTGGTGGCCGGTCAGCGGGTGCTGATCCTCACCGCCCGCGCCGTCCAGCCCAGCCGGACCCCGGGCAGGCGGGGCTACCGTCCCGACCCTACCGGCGCCGCGGCACCCGAGCTCGGCTGGGTGGTGATGCTGCGCGACCGCACCGAGCTGCAGTCGCTGACCCGGCAGCTGGACGCCGTCGGCGCGCTGAGCACCGCCTTGCGGGCCCAGCGGCATGAATTCGCCAACCGGCTGCATACCATTTCCGGGCTGCTGGGCCTGGGCGAGCAGGAGCAGGCCCGCGACTACCTGGCCTCGATCATGGCCGCCGGACCGTTGAAGTACCCGGTGGAACAGTCCGAGCTGCTGCAGGACACCTACCTGCAGGCCTTCATCGGAGCCAAGGGCGTGGAGGCGGCCGAGCGCGGGGTGAACCTGCGCATCGGTCCGGAAACCATGATCCGCGGACAGGTCACCGACCCGCAGGACGTCACCACCGTGATCGGCAACCTGATTGACAATGCGGTGCGTGCGGCGGTGCACGGCAGCAACCCGGACCGCTGGGTGGAGGTCGAGGCGCTGGACGAGTTCGACAACGGATCCGGGACGCTGCACCTGGTGGTGGCCGATTCGGGCGACGGGATCCAGGCCGGGGACGGGACCATGGAGCAGCTGTTTGTGGAAGGCTATTCGACCGAGCACACCGTACGCACCAACGGCACCGGCGACGCCGGCGGTTCCAGCGCGCCGGCGGACGTGCTTTCCGATGCCCACGGACAGGGGTTCGGGCTGCCGCTGAGCCGCCAGCTGGCCCGGCGGCGCGGCGGGGATGTCTGGGTGGCCGACCGCGGCCGTCCCGGCGGACCCGGTGCGGTGTTCTGCGCGAAGCTGCCCGGGACCGTGGCCCCGCCTGCCACTGCAGTACAGGAAGGGAACGTGCCATGACCGAGGAGCTGCAGGTGCTCATTGTCGACGACGACTTCCACGTGGGCCGGCTGCATGCCGGCTACGTGGATGCCGTGCCGGGTTTCCGGGCGTTGCCGCCGGTAGGTTCGGCCGAGCAGGCCCTGCGCGTGGTGCACGGGACCGGCCCGGACCTGGTCCTGCTCGATGTCTACCTGCCGGACGCCCTCGGCCTGGACCTGCTGCGCACCCTGGACGTGGACGTGATCATGCTGACCGCCGCCGCGGATTCGGCCTCGGTCCGCAAGGCCCTGCGGCGCGGTGCCCTGGGCTACCTGATCAAGCCGTTCGACGCCGGACAGCTGGCCCGGAAGCTGCGCGCCTACGCCCGCTACCGGCGGCTGCTGGCGGAAAAACCGGTGCTGGACCAGGACACGCTCGAACGTGCCCTGCACGCGCTGCATCCGGGCGACGGCGGCGGTCCGGGCCGGGCCCGTTCCGCCACCGAAGCTTCGGTGCTCGAGGCGCTCGAGCCCGGCACCGCGCAGTCGGCCAGCGAGGTGGCCCGGCGGGTGGGCATCTCCCGGGCCACCGCGCAACGCTACCTCTCCGCCCTGGCCGACGACGGCGCCGTCGAGATCCAGCTGCGCTACGGCAGCACCGGCCGGCCGGAGCACCGTTACGGCAGGGCTCCGCAGTGAGCGTTGACCGGCCGTGCCGCCGGGAGTATTAATAAGGATTCCTAACCAACCCCGGCGGAATGAAAGGTGGGGCCATGGCCGCCCAGCCCGACGAAGTACAGATTCCCGGCTATACCTACGGGTCGGCGGCCCATTCCCCGGTGACCTTGGACGAGCTCGAGAAACTGAAGGCCAGCGTCACGTTCGGCGAGGAGGATGCCGCGCTGCTGCGGCGTGCCGGCGGGCTGCTCGAGGACCAGGTCGAGGACATCCTCGATGTCTGGTATGGCTTCGTGGCCGGCCAACCGCAGCTGGTGGCCCAATTTTCACGGCCCGGCGGCGCCCCCATTGCCGAATACCTGCAGGCCGTCCGCCCGCGTTTCGGCCAGTGGATCCGGGACACCTGCAACCGGCCCTATGATCAGGCCTGGCTGGACTACCAGCAGGAGATCGCGCTGCGGCACACGCCTGCCCGTAAGAATGAGACCGACCATGTCAGCTCCACCGAGGTGGTGCCGCTGCGGTACCTGATCGCGCTGATCGTCCCCATCTCCACCACCGTCCGCCCGTTCCTGGCCAAGCGTGAAGAGGACCCCGCCCAGGTCGACGCCATGCTGCAGGCCTGGACCAAGGCCGTGGTGCTGCACGTGGCCCTGTGGTCGCGCCCCTACACCCGCGACGGACAGTGGTAGGTACCGCCGCCAGGATTGCCGCTGCCCTGGAGCGGCTGGACCGGGCCCAGCGGATGCTGCTGCAGCAGGCCGCCACCAGGCACGGGCTGAGCGCCCTGACCGTGCGGATCCTGCTGCTCCTGCACGCTGCGCCCGGACGGATGCTGCCCTCCGGGCTGGCCGCGGAGCTCGGCGTCACCCGGGCGACGGTGAGCGACGCCGTCGCCACCCTGCGGTCCAGGGGCCTGGTCGCTGCCGCCGCGGACCCGGCGGACCGGCGGCGGTCGAACCTGGCGCTGACCGGCGCCGGCACACTGCTGGCCGGGGAACTGGCGCACTGGAACGTTCCGTTGGAGGAGCACCTGGCAGCCCTGCCGCCGGCGGAGCAAGGCCACCTGCTCGCCGGCTTGCTGGGAATGATCGCCGGCCTCCAGCGGGACGGGCTGGTGCCCGCCCAGCGGATGTGCGTGAACTGCCGGTTCTTCCATCGGGACACCGCGCCGGGAACCGCGGCCCCGCACTTCTGCGACCTGCTGCAGCAGCCCCTGGCCCCGGCCGCGCTGCAGCTGGACTGCCCGGAGCACGAAGCCCGCAGGGAATCCGCCTGAAGCGGTGTCCCGCCTACCGTCCCCGCCCGGCCATGGCTAGCATGGCGTTCAGCGGTTGAACAAGGAGCAGCATGATGGAATTTGCCCAGGACGACGCCGGGGACATGGTGGTCGGCGACGTCACCCATGTGCACGGCAAGGCACTGACCGTCGGCATCTCCGGCATTTCCGGCGACGAGGTGCTCAGCATCGGCTGGGTGGAAACGGGCGAGACCATCAACCTCACCTTGCCCGAGGCCATCAAGCTGCGCGACGAGATCGACAAGATTATCCGCGACCGGCACACCGGCACGTAGCCCGCCCCGGGCGGCAAGCGGCGGCCGCGCCCCGGGTGGCCGCCGCCGTCGTCCGCTAGATCCTGACCGTACCGCGTTCGGCGGCATGGGCGGCGATGTCGCGGCCGGCGCGGTAGCCGAAGACCAGGGCCGGGCCGATGTGCGAGCCGTAGCCGGGGTAGCCGCCGCCGAAGACGGAGACCGCGGCCGCGCCGACGGCGTACAGGCCCGGCACGGCCCCGCCGTCCTTTGTCACGACCTCGGAGCGGTCGTTGACGGCCAGGCCGGCAAAGGTGCCCAGGTCGCCCATCCGGATTTTGGCCGCGTAGAACGCGCCCTCCTCCAGCGGGGCCAGGTTCGGGTTGGGCCGGTGCTCGGGGTCCCCGCGGAAGTGGTTGTACTCGGTGGAGCCGCGCCCGAAGGCCGGGTCCTCCCCTTTTTCGGCGCCCTTGTTGAATTCGCGCACGGTTTCGGCCAGGGTCTCCGGGTCCACGCCGATCTTCCCGGCCAGGTCGGCCAGGGAGTCGCCCCGGACCAGGTAGCCGGTCCGGTAGAAGTAGCCGCGCGGCATCGGCCACGGCTTGGCATAGCCGATGCCGTACTTGTGCATGGTCTTCGCATCCGCGATCACCCAGCCGAAGGTGTCCGGCAGCCCGGCGTTGTGGGCAATCATCGCCCCGCCGAAGTCGTGGTAGCTCAGCGCCTCGTTGCCGAAGCGCCGGCCCTCGCGGTCGACGGCGATCAGGCCCGGCAGGCCGATGGCGCGCAGGTGCGGGAAGAGCCTTTGGGCGCCGCCGAGGTATTTGAACACGGTCACCGGGGCCCAGGAACCGACCGAGTACACGCCGTCGTCAACGTACCCGCCCACCTGCTGCGCCAGGGTGACCGCGTCGCCGCCGTGGCCGACGGTGGGGGTGAAGTGGTTGTCCCCGGTGGGATCGTGCGGGAAGTACTGCCGGCGCAGCTCGGTGTTGCCGGAGAACCCGCCGGCGGCCAGGACCACGCCCAGCCGCGCATGCACGGTGCCGCGGTGCTCGCCGCCGAGCACC
>NZ_JBHTML010000134.1:0-12065 GCF_042679445.1 Arthrobacter sp. GCM10027362 | reverse complement strand
CGGCCGGTCCTGAACCGGCGGGCGGTCCTGCCGCTGGCGTCCAACGGCCTCCCCCGCCCGCAGGCTCGCGCCGGGCCCTGGGCCGGGGAGGGACACGGGGGTCCCGGGGCGGCGACGAAGTCGGCGCTACGGGAGCGTCCCTCCCGTAGACTGGCCGTCATGACCAGGAAATCCACGCTGTTCGGCTGGGCCTTCGGGGATCCCGGCCGCGGGGACGACGCCCCGTACGTTGAGCAGCTCAAGGCCGCCGCCCTGCGCAATGCCGGCGAGACCGCTGCCGCCAGGGGCCTGCAGATTGTGCCGGACACGGCGGTGTTCGCGCTGGTGACCGAGGCGGACACCCTGATCGACGGCGGCGAGACCGGCCATGGCAAGCTCGTGGTCCGCTGCACCGTGGACGTGACGGGCCCGGGTGCCGAGCGGGTCAGTGCCGAGGGGCCGATGAACGGCTGAAGAACCGGCGCTGCCAGGGTGCCGGCCGCGCCGCCGCAGCGGCCCCCGCACCCGTGCCGGGAGCCCCCTGCGGTCCCGTTTCAGGGGCAATTGGGCCGAACCGGTAGAATAAACTGGCCGCGTGGTCCAGACGTGGCACCATCGCAGTGTTTTTCAAAGGAGAACCGTGGCAGAGAACCCAATCCGGGTCGCGATCGTCGGCGTCGGTAATTGTGCCGCGTCGTTGGTCCAGGGCGTCCACTACTACCGGGACGCGGACCCGACGTCGACCATCCCCGGCCTGATGCATGTCGAGTTCGGCAAGTACCACGTGAACGACGTGCAGTTCGTTGCCGCATTCGACGTGGACAGCAAGAAGGTGGGGCTGGATCTGGCGGATGCCATCGGGGCCAGCGAAAACAACACCATCAAGATCGCCGACGTCCCCGCTACCGGTGTCAAGGTCCAGCGCGGCCAGACCCTGGACGGGCTGGGCAAGTACTACCGCGAGACCATCGTCGAGTCCCCCGAGGAGCCGGTGGACGTCGTCGCCGCGCTCAAGGACGCGCAGGTCGACGTGATGGTCTGCTACCTGCCGGTCGGTTCCGAAGAGGCCGCCAAGTTCTACGCCCAGTGCGCCATCGACGCCGGCGTGGCCTTCGTCAACGCCCTGCCGGTCTTCATTGCCGGCACCAAGGAGTGGGCGGACAAGTTCACCGCCGCCGGCGTGCCGATTGTCGGCGACGACATCAAGAGCCAGATCGGGGCCACCATCACCCACCGGGTGATGGCCAAGCTGTTCGAGGACCGCGGCGTCACGCTGGACCGCACCTACCAGCTGAACGTCGGCGGCAACATGGACTTCAAGAACATGCTCGAGCGCGAGCGCCTGGAGTCCAAGAAGATCTCCAAGACCCAGGCCGTCACCTCCAACACCTCGGCGGAGCTGCACGACGAGGACGTGCACATCGGCCCCTCGGACTACGTGTCCTGGCTGGACGACCGCAAGTGGGCCTTTGTCCGGCTCGAGGGCCGCAACTTCGGCGACGCCCCGGTGGCGCTGGAGTACAAGCTCGAGGTCTGGGACTCCCCGAACTCCGCCGGCGTGATCATCGACGCGCTGCGTGCGGCCAAGATCGCCCAGGACCGCGGCATCGGCGGCCCGATCCTCTCCGCCTCCAGCTACTTCATGAAGTCCCCGCCGGAGCAGTACAACGACGACGTCGCGCGCGAGAAGGTCGAGGCCTTCATCCGCGGCGACATCGAGCGCTAACGCGGCGGAGCCCCGGCCACCCGCCTATCACCATGGAAAGGCCCCCGCAGCCCGCCGGCCACGGCAGGCCGCGGGGGCCTTTGCCTTCCGGTCCCGGCGATGCTGGCGCCGCACGGCAGGTCCGGCGCAACTACGCGCTGGACCTGCTGCGGATCGTGAGTATCACCGGCGTCGTTGCCATCCATGCGTTCGGGCAGCTGGCGGGCAACGCCGCCGCCCGCGGAACGCCCGGCGGCCTCGCCGCGGCCATCATCGACATCGGCTTTATCTGGGTGGTGCCGGTGTTCGTGATGATTTCCGGGACGCTGTCCCTCTCGCTGAACGCGCAGCTGCCCGGGCCGCGCCGGTTCTACCGCCGGCGCATCCTGCGGCTGCTGCCGGCGCTGGTGTTCTGGCACCTGGCCTACCTCCTCGCCGCCCACGCCCTGGTCCCCGGCCGGGAACTCTCCGCCGGGACGGTGGCCGCCGACGTGTTCAACACCAGGGTTGCCCCGCACCTGTATTTCCTCTGGCTCATCCTCGGGCTGTACCTGGTGGCGCCCCCGCTGGCCTGGTTCCTGCACCGGGCCGGACTGCGCCGGGCGGCCGTCACGACCGCGGCGGTCCAGCTGCTGCTGTTGCTGGTCTTCGCGGTGCAGGCCTGGAGCATCGC
Source organism: Arthrobacter sp. GCM10027362 (assembly GCF_042679445.1). NCBI lineage: Bacteria > Bacillati > Actinomycetota > Actinomycetes > Micrococcales > Micrococcaceae > Arthrobacter > Arthrobacter sp. GCM10027362. The sequence goes on along the minus strand of NZ_JBHTML010000134.1, from coordinate 9,708 downwards.
CTCGGGCGGGAGCTGGCGTTTCCCGTGGAATATCCTCACCCAGTGGATCCCGTACCTCGGCTACTTCATGGCCGGCTGGGTGCTCACCCAGATGCGGATCCCGCGGGGTGCCGCAGCCGCGGCCGGAGGCGCCGCCGCCGTGCTCTCCGCCTTCAATGTCTGGCACTGGATCAACCGGGACAGCCTGCCCCTGCTCAATATCGTGACCCCGTCCAGCTATATCGGACTGGGCGTGGCGGCGGCCGCGATCGGCGTCTTCGTCTCGGCCTTCCACCTGCTGCGCGGCTGGCAGCCCGGGCCCCGGCTGGGGAAGGCGCTGACGGCGCTGTCCAACGCCGCCTTCGGGGTGTTCCTGTGCCACTACCTGATCCTGCTGTGGCTGACCTTCGTGGTGTTCCCCACGGAGACGGTTCCGGCGTTCGGACTGGTGGCGCTCAAGTTCGCGCTCGCCGCCGCGGGCGCCTTCGCCGTCTCGCTCGCCGCTGCCCGGATCCCCTGGCTGCGGGCGGTGTTCTAAGATTGGGTTCCTCCCGGCGTGTCGCTGCCGCGCCGCGCCGGGCCCCTCGGAACCCGTTCTAAGGGCGTTCCCGCAGGGTTCAGGCCGGCGGCCGCATGGCCCGGGAGGCCTGGGCCACCGCCAGCATCTTCAGCAGCAGCTCGCCGTACAGGTGCGTGCCGACGGCCACGGTGCGCACCAGTTCGTCCCGGCTGCCCGCCCGCTCCACGCTCCCGATATCCAGCGCCGCCACCTGGTCCACGGCATCAGCGTAGGCCGCCAGGACCCTGCCGTCGGCCGGCACGCCCAGGTCGTCCATCCGGTACAGCAGCAGGTTCAGCGAGTTCCGTGCCGGCGAGGGCGCATCCACCCAGCGCCCGCTGCCGATCAGCCCGGCGGCGAGCGGATGGTCCGGCACCGGTTCCTCCGCCAGGCCCAGGATCATCGCCTGGACCCTGCCCATCAGCTCGACGTCGCCGAGCCGGGGATCGTCGATGGCAGCCGCAATGGCCTTGATCTTCTCCAGCCCCAGCCCCACGGCCCTGCGCAGCACCTTGATCAGTTCCAGCCGCTGCAGGTGCGCCTCCGTGTAGTCGGCGCGGGACGAGTCCCTGATCCGGCCGCGGGGCAGCATGCCTTCGCGCAGGTAGAACTTGATGCTTGCGGTGCTTACCCCGCTGCGCAGGCCCAGTTCCTTCAGCTGCATCGCCTGCTCCCTGCCGGATAGCTGTCCGGGGGGCAGCTATCCATAAATGCGCCTACAGGATAGTAAAACTATCCTACTGTCATGGAACCCTGGAACTGGCTCATTGCCACCCACGCCCTTGCCGCCGGCTACGCCCTGGTGCTGGGCCCGGTCAATATCTTCCGCCGGAAGAAGGACCGGGCGCACAGGATCGTCGGGTACACCTGGGCGGGGGCGATGTACTACCTGTGCATCACCAGCTTCTGGATCCAGGCCGACGGCGGCTTCAGCTGGCTCCACGGGCTCTCGGCCTTTACCCTCATCACCGTGACGCTGGGCCTGGTTTCGGCCGGCCGGGGCCGCATCCAGGCCCACCGCGGCAACATGGCCGGCTCGTACATCGGCACGCTCATTGCCTTCGGTTTTGCCGCCCTGGTACCCGGCCGGCGGATCCCGCAGCTGTTCTCCCAGGATCCGGCCGCCCTGGCCTTTGCCGCGGCCCTGATCCTGGCCAGTTCCGCAGCGCTCTTCCTCACCGCGCGCAGCCTCGCCCGCAGGACCGCGCGCCCGCTTCCCGCCCGCGTGCCCTGACCCCCTCCCGGCCGGTTCCCCGCGTTCCGGGATTCCACCGCGGTCCGCCGGCACAGGGAATTCCCGGGACGCGGGAAATCCGGGCGGCTCAGAACAGGCCGGTGATTTCGCCGTCGTCGTCCACGTCCATCCGCATCGCCGCCGGTTCCTTCGGGAGTCCGGGCATGGTCATCACCGCGCCGGTCAGGACCACGATAAAGCCGGCGCCGGTCTTGGGGATGAGTTCGCGCACCCGGATGGTGAAGCCGCTCGGCGCCCCCAGCACGGAGGCATCGTCGGTGAACGAGTACTGGGTCTTCGCCATGCAGACCGGCAGCCGGTTCAGGCCGTTGGCCTCGATGTCGGCCAGTTGCCGGCGGGCCGGCGCGGTGAATTCCACGTGGTCCGCACCGTAGATCTGCTGCGCAATGGTTTCGATCTTTTTCTCCACGGCCAGGTCCAGGTCGTAGAGCGGGGCGAACTGCTGCGGCCGGTCGATGACCGCTGCCACCTTGGCGGCCAGCTCGTCGCCCCCGGGCCCTCCCCCGCCGCCGGCCCAGACGTCGGCCACCGCCGCCTCGATGCCCCGGTCCCGGCACCACTGCAGCACCCAGTCCAGCTCCTGCCGGCTGTCGGTGGCGAACCTGTTCACCGCCACCACCGGGGTGAGCCCGAACTTGGCGGCATTGCGCACGTGCCGCTCCAGGTTCGCCGCGCCCTCCTGCAGCGCGGCCAGGTCCGGCACGGCGAGCCGGTCCAGGGGCACCCCGCCGTGCATTTTCAGCGCCCGGACGGTGGCGACCACCACGATGGCGGAGGGTGCGAACCCCGCCGAGCGCGCCTTGATGTCCATGAACTTCTCCGCCCCCAGGTCCGAGCCGAAGCCGGCCTCGGTCACCACGATGTCCGCCAGCCGCCGGGCCGTCTGGGTGGCGATCACGGAGTTGCAGCCGTGGGCGATGTTGGCGAACGGGCCGCCGTGGACCAGGGCCGGCGTGCCGGCGATGGTCTGGACCAGGTTGGGCCTGATGGCGTCCTTGAGCAGCATGGCCAGGGCGCCCTCGACGCCGAGCTCGCCGACGGTGACGGGCCTGCGGTCGGGGGTGTAGCCGAAGGTGATCCTGGCAATCCGCCGCTTCAGGTCCTTCAAGTCCGTCGCCAGGCAGAAGACCGCCATGATCTCCGAGGCGACGGTGATGTCGAAGCCGGCCTCGCGCGGCACGCCCTGGGCGGGGCCGCCCAGCCCGATCACCAGCTGCCGCAGCGCGCGGTCGTTCATGTCCACCACGCGTTTGAACGTGATCCGGCGCGGGTCCAGGCCCAGCTCGTTGCCCTGGTACAGGTGGTTGTCCACCAGCGCCATCAGCGCGTTGTTGGCCGAGGTGATGGCGTGGAAGTCCCCGGTGAAGTGCAGGTTGATCTCGTCCATCGGCAGCACCTGGGAGTAGCCGCCCCCGGTGGCTCCGCCCTTCATGCCCAGGATCGGGCCGAGCGACGGTTCCCGCAGCGCAATCATGACCCGGTGGCCGGCCCGGGCCAGGGCATCGCCCAGGCCCACGGTGACGGTGGATTTGCCCTCCCCGGCAGGAGTCGGGGACATCGCGCTGACCAGCACCACCTTGCCGCGCGGCTCGGACTGTCCCGGGACCAGCCGGGCCGGGTCGATCTTGGCCTTGTACCGGCCGTAGAAGTCCACGGCGTCCTCGGGGATGCCGGCGGCCCGGGCAATCTCGGCAATCGGCTTCAGGCGGGCGCGGCGGGCAATCTCAAGATCCGTCAGCGGTGCTGCCTCAGACATCCTCGTCCTCCTCCATGGGCTGCTGGCCCGGCCGGGCCGGCGGCTTTGTTCGCGCCGCCTAGGGCCAAGCTACCAGCCGGGCGCCGCCTTGTGACCGGCCGCTTCGGGCACCGGCCGAACTGCCGGACGCGGGGCCGCGGCGGCGCCGCTCAGTTGTAGTCCGGCGCGGCGGGCAGCCCGAAGAATTCTTCCAGCGTGGCCTCCCCGCTCAGCTCGAACTCCTTCGCCAGCGCAGGTCCCACATAGCGCAGATGCCACGGCTCGTAGCTGTAGCCGGTGACTTCGCCGGAGCCCTTCGGGTAGCGGATGACAAACCCGTATTCCTCGGCGTGCGCGGCGGCCCAGCGCCCCGCCGGCGTGCTTTCAAAGCATTCCGCCAGGGCGCAGCTGCCACTGGGATTGCCGATGTCAACGGCCAGCCCGGTCTGGTGTTCGCTGAAGCCCGGCCGGGCCGCCAGCGTGTCCGCCACCTGCTGGCCGTACTGGCGCACGTAGTCGTTGTACAGGCTTTCCTGCTGCGCATAGGAGCGGTAGCCGCTGACCAAGGTGATGGCGACGCCGTCGGCCTTGGCGGCCCGGCTGAGCTTCTTGTACGCGTCGGCGGCCTCGGCCCGGACCTTCAGGCCGGTCACGCGGACCAGGGCGGACGGTACGTAGGTGGCAGGATCCAGGGGACGCTGCTTGTTGACCACCACCTGCAGGCTGGACGCCGTGTCGATGTCGTAATCGGCCGGAGCCGCCACGGCCGGGGCGGGAAGTCCCGCGGCACCCAGCAGCAGCACTGCCATCACCATTCTGAACCGTTTCATGCCTGCCCCCGTCGACTCGTTAATCCGGGACCGAGACTATGGCCCTGCACGGCGGAAAACAACGGTTGACTTCTTCCGGGCCGGTCCTGCACCATGGGCGGAGCCGCCGGCCTAGACATTCCAGCCGCCTAGACATTCCAGCCGCCTAGACATTCCAGCCGATGACCGCCGGGGTGCGCTTGTCCCAGCCGAGCGTGCAGATCCCCGCGGTGCCAAGCACAAAGTGCCTGCCCTCGATCGGATCCAGCTGCAGCCAGCGGGCGGTCAGGATCCGCAGGAAGTGCCCGTGCGCCACCAGCAGGACCCTGCGCTGCCCGGGCGTGGCCGGCACGGACCCGACGGGTTCGGTGCGTTCGGTCTGCACCGCGGGCGGTGCGGATGCCGGTGCCGGCGAGGCCCCGGCGGAACCTGCCAGCACCCTGGCGATCACGCGGTCCGCGCGGTCGCCCACCTGCCCGAGGGTCTCGCCGCCGGCCACCCCGTGGGTCCAGATCAGGTAGGACGGGTCCTTCTCCCGCAGGGCCGCGCTGCTGATGCCCTCGTATTCGCCGTAGTCCCACTCATGGGCGAAGGGCACCACCTCGGCGTCGGGGAAGCCCGCAAGCTCGGCCGTCCGGCGCGCGCGCTTCAGCGGCGAGGTCAGCACGGTATCGAAGCCGATGCCCGCCAGCTTGCTGCCCGCTTCCGTGGCCTGCCGCAGGCCCGCCGCGGTCAGCTCCAGGTCCGTCAGGCCGGTGTACCGGCCGGAGCGGGACCACTCGGTTTCGCCGTGGCGCAGCAGCCACAGGACGGGGTAGTCGTGGTCCGCGGCGGTCATGGCCGGGCCGCGCCGCCATCCGGCTGCCGGGGTCTTCCCGACTCGGGCTGGTCCTGCCACCAGGCCAGCAGCCTGGCCTCGGCCGCTGCCGGTTCGAGCGGACCGTGCTCCAGCCGCTCCTCGAGCAGGAACTTGTAGGCCCGGCCCACCAGCGGCCCCGGCTTGATGCCCAGCAGGGCCATGATCTGCCCGCCGTCCAGGTCCGGCCGGACCGCGTCCAGCTCCTCCTGCTCGCGCAGGGCCTGGATCCGCTGCTCCAGATCGTCGTAGGCGAAGGCCAGGCGCTCGGCCTTGCGCCGGTTCCGCGTGGTCACGTCGGACCGGGTCAGCCGGTGCAGGCGCTCCAGCAGCGGCCCCGCGTCGGTGACGTAGCGGCGCACCGCCGAATCGGTCCAGCCCGCCTCCCCGTAGCCGTAGAAGCGCATGTGCAGCTCCACCAGCCGGGAGACGGCCTTGATCGTGTCATTGTCGAAGCGCAGCTTCTTCATCCGCTTGGCGGTCAGCTTCGCGCCGACCGCCTCGTGGTGGCGGAAGCTGACCGCCCCGGACGGTTCGAACCGGCGCGTGGCGGGCTTGCCGACGTCGTGCATCAGCGCGGCGAAGCGCAGGACGAAGTCCGGGCCCGGCACCGGGCCGTCCTCGCCGGTTTCCAGCGCGCAGGCCTGCTCCAGCACGGTCAGCGAATGCTGGTAGACGTCCTTGTGCCGGTGGTGCTCGTCGATCTCCAGCCGCAGCGCGGACACCTCGGGCAGCACATGGTCGGCCAGCCCGGTGTCCACCAGCAGGTCCACGCCGGCGCGCGGGTCCCTGCCGGTGATCAGCTTGATCAGCTCGTCCCGGACCCGCTCGGCGGAAATGATCTCGATCCGCCCGGCCATGTCCTCCATGGCCTCGGCCACCTCGTCCGCCACGTCCACCTGCAGCTGGGAGGCGAAGCGCGCCGCGCGCATCATCCGCAGCGGATCGTCCGAGAACGACGCCGAGGGCTCGCCCGGGGTGCGCAGCACCCCGGCGTGCAGGTCCCGGATGCCGCCGTGGGGGTCAACCAGCTCCAGCGAGGGCAGGCGCAGGGCCATCGCGTTCATGGTGAAGTCCCGGCGGAAGAGGTCATCCTCCAGCGACTTGCCGAAGGACACGTCCGGCTTGCGGGACTCGGGGTCGTAGGCCTCCGCCCGGTAGGTGGTCACCTCGAGAATGTGCCCGTCCTTGCGCAGCCCGATGGTGCCGAAATCCCTGCCGACCTCCCAGTAGTGGTCGGCCCACCGCTTGATCACCCGGATGGTGGCGTCGGGGTCCGCGTCCGTGGTGAAGTCCAGGTCCGGGGACACCCGACCCAGGAAGAGATCCCGCACGGGCCCTCCCACCAGCGACAGCTCATGGCCGGCATCGACGAAGAGCTGCCCCAGTTCGAGGACAACGTCCGGCAGTTCCAGGGAGGGCAGCTGCGGCAGCGGTGCCGAGTCAGAAAGGTGAACCATAGTTCCTTAAGGGTGCCAGAAAGGCGCCCCGGCCGTTCAACAAGTTGATTAACAAACCCACCGGCTCCGCAACCCGCCTCGGAACGGTTTAAATATCGTTAGAGTGGACTGCATGGCATACCCGGTCCCGAGCGCCCCGAAGCGCACCCCGCTGACAGCGTCAGTGGGCAGCGCCGCGCCGTCCGGACACCATGCCCTGCCCACCGTGGAGGAAGTCTCCGCCGGCGGCGTCGTGGTGGACGCCTCCACCGCGGAGCTGAACGTTGCCATCATCGCCCGCTTCAACCGCGGCGGCCGGCTCGAGTGGTGCCTGCCCAAGGGCCACCCCGAGAACGACGAGACCAATGAAGAGGCGGCGGTCCGGGAGATCGAAGAGGAGACCGGAATCCAGGGCAAGGTGGTGGCCACCCTGGGCAGCATCGACTACTGGTTCACCGTCAGCGGGCACCGCGTGCACAAGACCGTGCACCACTTCCTGCTCACCGCCACCGGCGGGGAACTGACCATCGAGAACGACCCGGACCACGAGGCCGTGGACGTGGCGTGGGTGCCGCTGGCCGAACTGGGCAAGCGGCTTTCCTTCCCCAACGAACGCCGGATCGTGGACCTGGCCCGCGAAGTGCTGCCCGAATTCCTCTGAGGGAATTCCCCGGAAGCGGCCCCGTTGACCGGCAGGGCCGCCGTCCAATGAGACGATAGAGGGCGATGACCGAATCGACAACACCCAGCACCGCCCGGTCCAGCGCCATTATGGCGGCCGGCACCATGGTTTCCCGCGTGCTCGGATTCGTGCGCACCTCGCTGCTCGCCGTCGCCATTGGTGCCAACACCACCATGGGCGACATCTTCGAAAAAGCGAACACCATCCCGAACATCATCTACCTGCTGCTGGCCGGCGGCATCTTCAATGTGGTCCTGGTGCCGCAGATCATCAAGGCCAGCGACAGCCGGGACGGCGGGGCTGACTTTGTCAGCCGGCTGCTGAGCCTGACCCTGCTGGTGCTCGGCGGCATCACGGTGGTGGTGGTGGCGCTGGCCGGGCCCATCATCCACCTGCTGACCAAGGACTGGACCGGGCCCATGCTCCAGCTGGGCACCGCCTTTGCGCTCTGGTGCCTGCCGCAGATCTTCTTCTACGGGCTGTACGCGGTGGTCGGCCAGGTGCTCAACGCGCACGACCGCTTCGGCTGGTACATGTGGGCGCCGGTGCTGAACAACGTGGTGGCCATTGCCACGCTGGTGCTGTACATCGCCATGTTCGGCGCCTACACCCCGGCCCGCGGCAACCCGGAACTGTGGACCGGGACGCAGACCGCGGTGCTGGCCGGCGGCACCACCTTGGGCATCGTGCTGCAGGCGCTGGTGCTGCTCTGGCCGCTGAAGCGCCTGGGGCTGGGCCTGCGGCCGCGGTTCGGCTGGCGCGGCATGGGCTTCGCCCGGACCGGCAAGGTGGCGCTGTGGACGCTGGGCACCATGGTGGTGGGCAACTCCGCCTACCTGCTCTACGGCGCCCTCGCCTCCAGCGCCACCGCCGGCCGTCTGGCGCTGGCCAACGGCGGGGCCACCGTGCCGGGCGAATACGCGCTCAACACCGCCCAGCTGATTGCCCTGCTGCCGCACTCGGTGTTCGTGCTCTCGGTGGCCACCGTGTTGTTCAACCAGCTCTCCCGCGCCCAGGCCGAGAACGACCTGGACGAGGTCCGCCACACCATCAACTCGGGCCTGCGCATCATCGGCGTGGCCACCGTCTTCGGCGCCGCCGTCCTGGTGGTCCTCGGCGGGCCGCTCGGCCGGCTCTTCGCCGGCTCGGGCCCCTCCGCCCTGGCCTCGGCGGCCACGCTGGGCCAGGTGCTCACCATCCTGGCCGCGGGCCTGCCGTTCATGAGCATCTACTTCTTCCTGAACCGGGTCTTCTACGCCGAAGAGGATGCCCGCACCCCGCTGATCATGCAGTCCATCCTCTCCGGCAGCTGCGTGGTCCTGGCCCTGGTCATGGCACGCCTGGTCCCGGCCACGGTCGTGGTCTACGGACTGGCGGTGCTCTTCGCCGTCTTCAATGTGCTCTCGGTGCTGCTGGCCCACTACTTCACCCGGCGCCGGCTCGGCGACTACGGTGCCGGCGAGGTGGCGGGGACCTACATCCGGCTCGGCTATGCGGCGCTGGGCTCCGGCGCGGCCGGCGCCGGCGTGCTGTGGCTGCTGGGCGGGTACGACGACGGCGGGTTCGCCATGCGCTCGATCCTCACGGCGATGGTGGCCATCGCCGTCGTGGGCACCGTGATGGCCGCGGCCTACCTGCTGCTGCTGAAGCTGCTGCGCGTGCGCGAGCTGAACGACTTCCTGGCCCCGGTCCTGAACCGGCTGCCCGGGCGCGGCTAGTGTCCTGACGGGCGCGGCGGGGTGGCGTCGGTGCCAGCCGGTAGCATGTAAACAAATTACCCAGCGGGACGCCCAGCGCCCCGAAATCCCTCGGGAGGAACTTGTGCCGCAGCCAGTCGATGTCGGGACTTTGCTCGGGGGCCGATACAAAGTAACGGCCCGCGTGCTGGCGTCGGCCGAACAGGACCTCGTGCTGGACGGCGTGGACGAGGTCCTCAACCGCCCGGTCAGCATCCTGGTCGCCTCCCCGGACAATGCCAGCCAGGTGGCCATGAGCGCCCGCGAGATTGCCACCGGCGAACGCGAGGGCAACGTGCAGGTGCTGGACCTGGGCAACGCGGAGGGCAACACCTACCTGGTCACCAACCAGGCCGAGGCCGCGGACCTGCTGGACCTGGTCATCCAGCAGGATGTCCCGTACGTGGAGCCGTTCTTCACCGAGACCCTGGGCTCGGAGATTTTCGGGCAGGCCCGTTCCACCGAACCGCAGTACGACGAGGACGAGGAGTGGGAAGAGGAGGCGTACCGGGAAGAGGACCAGGTGCCCCGGCCCACCCTGCGCGAACGCCTGGGCCACATCGAACTGCCCCGGTTCGGCCGCGGCCAGCAGGCGGGCGCTTCCGGTGCGGCTGCCGCCGGGGCCGGCCCGGAGACGGACCTGCGCGACGTCGTCCCG
>NZ_JBHTML010000133.1:0-12221 GCF_042679445.1 Arthrobacter sp. GCM10027362 | reverse complement strand
GGCCGGCGCCGCCGACGCCGAGTGGCTGCGCCGCGTCCTGGCCGAGGCTTCCGCCGGCTTCGGCACCCGCCTTGATGCCGACGACGGCGGCCTGGTCCTCCGGCAGGACTAGCAGCTGGCCCGGACACGACAAAGGCGGGGTGCGGCATCGTGCCGCACCCCGCCGTCGTCGCTGGCCGTTTAGACCAGGTTGCCGAGCTTGAAGCCCTTGGCCGCCTCGCCGCGGTAGGTGCCCGACTCGTCCTCGGCCCGGGTGTAGGAGAAGCCGTCGGCGCCGATGGTCACCTCCATCTCGGAGGTGTCCTCGCGCTTGATCACTTCCTGCGGGTTGCCGTCCAGGTCCAGCACCAGGGAGGCCTCGGTGTACCAGGACGGGACCACCGGGTTGCCCCACCAGTCGCGGCGCTGGTTGTCGTGCACGTCCCAGGTGATCACCGGGTTGTCCGGGTCCCCGGTGTAGTAGTCCTGGGTGTAGATCTCCACGCGGTGGCCGTCCGGATCCAGGATGTACAGGTAGAAGGCGTTGGAGACGCCGTGCCGGCCCGGGCCGCGCTCGATCCGGTCGGACATGCGCAGCGCGCCCATCTTGTCGCAGATCTGGATGATGTTGTGCTTCTCGTGGGTGGAGAAGGCCACGTGGTGCATGCGCGGGCCGTTGCCGCCGGTCAGCGCGGTGTCATGCACGGTGCCCTTGCGGTGCATCCAGGCCGCGTAGGTGGTGCCCTCGGCGTCCTTGATGTCCTCGGTCACGCGGAAGCCGAGGTCCTCGAGGTACTTGCGCCCGCGCGGGACATCCGGGGTGACCTGGTTGAAGTGGTCCAGGCGCACCAGCTCGCCGGCGGAGTAGAGGTCGTAGCGCATGTGCAGGCGCTCGACGTGCTCGGTCTCGTAGAAGAACTCGTAGGGGAAGCCCAGCGGGTCCTCCACGCGGACGGCGTCGCCGATGCCCTTGACGAAGCCTTCCTTGCGGCGCTCAGTGCGGCAGCCCAGCTCCTGGTAGTAGGCCTCGGCCTTGTCCACGTCCTCCGGGCTGCGCACGCGGTAGGCGAAGGCGGCGACGGCGGCGACCGGGCCCTTGCGCAGCACCAGGTTGTGGTGGATGAACTCCTCGAAGGAGCGAAGGTAGATCGCGTTCTCGTCCTCTTCGGTCACGTGCAGGCCGAGCAGGTCCACGTAGAATTCGCGGGAGGCGGCCAGGTCGGTGACCACGATCTCCATGTAGGCGCAGCGCAGGATGTCCGGTGCCGGGACGGAGGGCTTGGGGATTTCGTTGCTCATTGTTTTCTCCTCTGGATGGGTCGCCGGGGCTAGGCGTCGGTCACTGCGGCGGCATCCTCGGCCTTGCCGAAGACCGGGTTGTGCACTTCGCCGAGGTTGATGTGGACAGCCTGCTGGTCGGTGTAGAAGTCGATGGAGCGGTAGCCGCCCTCGTGGCCCAGGCCGGAGGCCTTCACGCCGCCGAACGGGGTGCGCAGGTCGCGGACGTTGTTGGAGTTCAGCCACACCATGCCGGCCTCGACGTTCTGGGCGAAGTTGTGGGCCCGCTTGAGGTCGTTCGTCCAGATGTAGGCGGCCAGGCCGTACTTGGTGTTGTTGGCCAGCTCAAGGGCCTCCTCGTCGGTGTCGAACGGGGTGATCGCCACCACCGGACCGAAGATCTCCTCCTGGAAGATCCGGGCGTCCGGGGCAACGTCGGCGAAGACGGTCGGCTGGATGAAGTTGCCCTCCGGGAACTCCTCCGGGCGGCCGCCGCCGGCGGTCAGGCGCGCCTCCTGCTTGCCGATCTCCACGTAGGACATGACCTTCTCGAAGTGCTCCGGGTGGACCAGGGCGCCGACCTCGGTGGTCTCGTCGTGGGGGAAGCCGACCTTCACGCGCTTGGCCTGGGCGGAGTAGCGCTCCACGAACTCGTCGTAGATGCTCCGCTGGACCAGGATGCGGGACCCGGCGGTGCAGCGCTCGCCGTTGAGGGAGAAGACGCCGAAGATGGTCGCGTCGATGGCGGCCTCCAGATCGGCATCCTCGAAGACGACGGCGGGGGACTTGCCGCCCAGCTCCATGGACAGGCCCTTCAGGTACGGAGCCGCGTTGCCGAAGATGATCTGGCCGGTGCGGGACTCCCCGGTGAAGGAGATCAGCGGGACGTCCGGGTGCTTGACCAGGGAGTCGCCGGCGTAGCCCTCCTCGCCGAAGCCGTGGACGATGTTGAAGACGCCGGCCGGCAGGCCGGCCTCCTCGAAGATCCCCGGCCACAGGGACGCGGAGAGCGGGGTGAACTCGGCCGGCTTAAGGACCACGGTGTTGCCGGTCGCCAGCGCCGGAGCCAGCTTCCAGGACTCCAGCATGAACGGGGTGTTCCACGGCGTGATCAGGCCGGCGACGCCGATGGGCTTGCGGTTGACGTAGTTGGCCTGGCGGCCGGGGACCTTGAAGGCGTCGTCGTGCTGGGCAACGATCAGGTCGGCGAAAAAGCGGAAGTTCTCCGCGGCGCGACGCGCCTGCCCCAGGGCCTGCTTGATCGGCAGCCCGGTGTCGAAGCATTCCATCTCGGCCAGTTCCTGGCCGCGGGACTCGACGATGTCGGCGATCCGGTGCAGTACACGGGAGCGTTCGCGGGGAAGCATGCCCGGCCAGGGGCCGTTCTCGAAAGCGTCCTTGGCGGCAGCAACGGCCGCGTCGATGTCGGCGACCTTGCCGGAAGCGGCCTTGATGTACGGCTGGTTGGTGACCGGGTCCAGCACGTCGAAGGTATCGCCGTCGATCGAGTCGACGAGCTTGCCGCCGATGTAGTGCTGGATGTGGGTGGGCAGGTTCTCGGGAACGTAGTGCTCGGCCACGATGTACCTTTCTTTCTGGGGTGTGTTCCGGTGGGTCTGTCAGATTGTTGAGGGTGGTTGGTTGTTCTGCGCCATGTAGGCGTTCAGCGTGGCCGTCCGGTGCGCCCGTGCGGCCATCTCGATGGTGTGCGCGTCCGCCCCCGATTCGATCAGGGCCAGCAGCTTCTCGTGCTCCTGGACCGATTCGCGCGCCCGTCCCGGGATCAGGTCGAAGCTGGAGGCCCGCATGGCGGAAAGCCGGCTCCAGCCGCGGTGGACCAGGTCCAGGATGTGCGGGTTGGGGCAGTGGCCGTAGAGGACCGCATGGAACTCGTTGTTGATCCTGCTGAACCGGCCCGGTTCGAAGTTCTCCAGGCAGGCGCGCAGCTCGCGGTTCAGGTAGCGGGCCTTGGCAATGTCCTCGGCGGTGATCAGCGGTGCCGCCAGGGCCGTGGCCGCGCCTTCGATCACGCTCAGGGTCTGCATGGTGTGCAGGTAGAGCGTGGCGTCGACGCCGGCCACGGTGGCTCCGACGTTGCGTTCGAACTTCACCAGCCCCTCGGCCTCCAGCCGCCGCAGCGCTTCGCGCACGGGCACCACGCTGAAACCGAGTTCGTCGGCGATCGTGCTCAGCACCAGGCGGTAGCCCGGCACCAGGCTGCCGCCCGTGATGCGGTCCTTGAGGATCCCGTAGGCCTGCTCCGATTTGGAGACGGCCGCAGGGCCCGCGGAGGTTGCGATGGACATGCCCTGGCCTGCCGTTACTGCCCGCCGCCGGCGGCGACCCATTCGCGGTACTTCGCCAGCCAGTCCGCGTTCATCGGGAACAGGCCGTCGACCTTGTGGCCTTCCTTGACCATCTGGAAGACGAAGCTGTCCTGGCGTTCCTGCTCCACGGCCTCCTCGGCGATTTCTTCGGCCAGCGACGGCGGCAGCACCAGGATGCCGTCCTCGTCGGCCACGATGATGTCGCCGGGCTGCACCGTCGCGCCGCCGCAGGCGACGGTGACGTCGGTATCCCACGGGACGTGCTTGCGGCCCAGCACGGCCGGGTGCGCATTGGAGTAGAAGGCCGGAATGTCCAGGTCCGCCACCGCGGACAGGTCCCGCACGCCGCCGTCGGTGATCACGCCGGCGGCGCCGCGCACCTGGGCGCGCAGGGCCAGGATGTCCCCGAGCGTGCCGGCTCCCTTTTCGCCGCGGGCCTCCATGACCAGCACGTCGCCCTCGTTGAGGGCGTCGATGATGCGCTTCTGCGCGTTGTAGCCGCCGCCGTGGCTCTTGAACAGGTCCTCGCGGTTGGGCACGTAGCGCAGGGTGCGGGCGGTGCCGATGACCTTCCGTCCCGTCTTGGTCGGCTGCAGGCCGTCGATGCTGACGTTGTTCAGGCCCCGCTTGCGCAGGGCCGCGGAGATGGTGGCCGTGGCGACGGAGGCCAGCTTGGCCTTCAGCTCCTCGGTCAGCACCGGGGCCGCGGGGGCCAGCCCGGCGGCCTCGGCGGAGCCGTAGGCGTCCTCGCGGTCCTTGTCGGTAATCCTCGGGGTATCGCCGAACCCGGCGAACGGCACCTCACCCTGGGTCACCGTCGTCGTCAGGCGCCCGCTGCTCAGCCCGGCGTCCGGGGAATCCACTTCGACCTCGACGACGTCGCCGGGAACGATCACGGAGGAGCCGGCCGGGGTGCCGGTGAGGATGATGTCGCCCGGCTCCAGCGTCATCAGCTGGGACAGGTCCGCCACGATCTGCGCGAACGGGAAGATCAGGTCCGCGGTGGTGTCCTCCTGGACCAGTTCGCCGTTGACCCAGGTGCGGATCCGCAGGCCGGCCGGGTCCACCAGCTCGGCCGGGATCAGGTTCGGGCCCACGGGGGTGAAGCCGTCACCGGACTTGGAGCGGATGTTCGAGCCCTTGTCCGCGTACTTGATGTCGTAGACGCCGAGGTCGTTGCTGGCCGTCACCGCGCCGACGTAGCTCCAGGCCTCGTCCAGGCCCACCCGCCGGGCGGGCCTGCCGATGACCAGGGCGACCTCGCCCTCGAAGGCGAGCAGTTCGGTGCCGGCGGGGCGCTCCACGGTGCCGCCGGACAGGCTCAGCGAGGAGGAGGCCTTCATGAAGTAGGACGGGTTGGCCGGGATCCGCCCGCGCTGGGCGGCCCGGGAGCGGTAGGAGAGGTGGACGGCCAGGACCTTGCCGGTGTTCTTCAGTGCTGCGGCATCCAGCGGCCGCAGCCGGCTGTCCGGGGAAGTTTCCTGGGAAACCTCCTGGGCAACATAACCTTCGGACAAAACATCCTCCTGTGTGTACAAGCGTCGGTATACGGCCGGGCACCGTGCAGATCCCGTGCGCACATCCGGGGTATCTCCCGTGATGTACGAAATCGTATACGATCCATCTTCGCCCGTGCCGGGCATCACGTCAAGCCCTTGGGTGGAAGGTTTCTTCCCGAACGTCCGGTCCGAACATGGATGGGATGCGGCAGCCAGGACGTGCGCCCTGCGTCACTTTTTCTTCGCTCAGTCCAAACAATCACGGCGGCCCCAAAACCTATGGTGGATGCCAGGACCACCGGGCCGGCAGCCTTCCCGGCAGGAGAAATACCCGGAAAGCTGCCGGCGGCCACTTCGACTCCCCAAGGAGACAGACATGACTGCACAGCTGCAGGACGTCCAGCCCAAGCTGGATACCCGCGAACTGCGCAACACCTTCGGCAACTTCGCCACCGGCGTCACCGTCGTGACCTACGGGCACGAGGGCGGCGTCTTCGGCGCCACGGTCAACTCGTTCACCTCCGTTTCGATGGAGCCGGCGCTGGTGCTCGTGTCCCTGATGCGTTCGTCCAAGGCCGGGCAGCTGCTGGCGGACCGGCCCTTCGCCATCAACGTCCTAAACGACGCCCAGCACGCCACCGCGATGCAGTTCGCCGGCAAGCCCCAGGACGGCCACGTGATCGACTGGAATTACGACGGCGTGGCGCCGCGGCTGGCGGACAGCCTCGCCTGGTTCACCTGCCGTCCCTGGCGCCGGTACGACGGCGGCGACCACGTGCTCGTCCTGGGCGAGGTGGCGGACTTCGGCCACCGGCCCGACGCCGAACCCCTGGTCTTCTACCGCGGCGGCTGGCGGGCCGTTTCCTGAACCCGGCCGCTCCCGCCGCACCGATACCCCGCAGCACCCAGCAAGGAGAACATCCACAATGACCGAGACCCTGACCGAGCAGCCGATGATCGCGGCGGACGGGACCGTCAACCGGCCGATGAACGGCAAGGAGTACCTGGAAAGCATCCGGGACGACCGCGAGGTCTACATCTACGGCGAACGCGTCAAGGACGTCACCACCCACCCGGCGTTCCGCAATTCGGCCCGGATGATCGCCCGGCAGTACGAGTCCCTGCACGCGCCGGAGACCAGGGATGTGCTCACCGTCCCCACCGACACCGGCAACGGCGGCTACACCCATGCCTGGTTCAAGGCGCCGAAGTCGTCGGAGGACCTGCTCAAGGGCCGCGACGCAATCGCCGCCTGGGCGAAGATGTCCTACGGCTGGATGGGCCGCAGCCCCGACTACAAGGCTTCCTTCCTGGCCAGCCTCGGGGCCAACGACGAGTTCTACAACCCCTACCAGGAGAACGCGCACCGCTGGTACAGGGAGGCGCAGGAGAAGGTCCTCTACTGGAATCACGCCATCGTCAACCCGCCGATCGACCGCGACCGCCCGGCCGACGAGGTCGGCGACGTGTTCGTGCATGTGAAGAAGGAAACCGACGCGGGCATCGTGCTCTCCGGCGCGAAGGTGGTGGCCACCGGCTCGGCCATCACCAACATGAACTTCATCGCGCACTACGGCATGCCCATCAAGGACAAGCGCTTCGCCGTGGTGGCAACCCTGCCGATGAACTCCCCGGGCCTGAAGCTGATCTCCCGCGCTTCCTACGCGATGACCGCCGACGTCATGGGCAGCCCGTTCGACTACCCGCTCTCCTCGCGCCTGGACGAGAATGACGCGATCCTGGTGCTCGACGACGTCCTGGTCCCGTGGGAGAACGTCTTCGTCTACGGCGACGTCGAGAAGGTCTCGCAGTATTCGGTCAAGTCCGGCTTCAAGGCGCGCCTGCTGCTGCATGGCTGCACCCGCCTGGCCGTGAAGATGGACTTCCTCACCGGCCTGCTGGTCAAGGCCCTGGAACTCACCGGCACCTCCGACTTCCGCGGCGTGCAGACCCGCATCGGCGAGGTCATGGCCATCCGCCACCTCTTCTGGTCGCTCTCCGAGGCGATGGCCCGGAACCCGGAGCCGTGGAAGGGCGGCCGCGAGGGCTTCGTACAGCCGGACCGCATCGCCTCCATGGCCTACTCCTGGTTCTCCACCCAGCAGTACCCCAAGATCCGCGAAATCGTGCAGAAGGACCTCGGCTCGGCGCTGATCTACCTGAATTCGCACGTGTCCGACTTCGGCAATGAGGACGTCCGCGGCTACCTGGACAAGTATGTGCGCGGTTCGCACGGCGTCGAGGCCCTGCAGCGGGTCAAGACGATGAAGGCGCTCTGGGACGCGACGAACTCCGAGTTCGGCTCCCGCCACGAACTCTACGAGCGCAACTACCAGGGCAACCACGAAGGCGTCCGGCTGGAGATCCTCAACGTCACCAAGGGCTACGGCCTGACGGACCAGTTCACCGCGTTCGCGGACCAGTTCATGTCCGAGTACGACGAGGACGGCTGGACCGTGCCGGACCTGGTCGGCAACGGGGACGTTAATATGATTGGGAAGTTCAACCTTTAAGCCCACTTCGAAAGTTCCAGTCCTTGGCAGCAGCAACGGTGTCTTCCGTTCAGATCTCCGACCTGACCGAATGGAGACGGACGGTGGCATCGTTGCTGCTGCCGTTGGACATCCAGACCGACGACGAGAACTTCCGCGCCCGGATCGACGCCATCACCGTCAACGGGATCCGCCTGTTCACCGTCAGCGCCAGCCGGCACTGGCTGGAGCGGACCCGGCGGCTGGCCTCGGCCGGCGCGGATCCCTTCTTCAGCATCTCGCTGCAGCTGGAGGGCAGCAGCACCATCAGCCAGCACGGCCACCAGGACCTGCTGCTGCCGGGGGACTTCACCGTCTATGACTCCACCGTCCCCTACGAGCGCCGGTTCGAGGCCGACTCGACCTCCCTGGTGGTGATGTTCCCGCAGCAGCTGATCAACCTGCCGCCCAAGGCGCTGGCCGGCATTGCCGGGATGCGGATCTCCGGCGGCGAGGGGCTCGGGGCGATCGTCTCGGCGTTCCTGTCCGGGGTGGCCCGCAACCTGACGGCGCTGGAGGGCCGGCTGGGCCTGAGCATGGCGGCGTCCATGGTGGATCTGGTCACCGCCGCGTTCTCCGAAAAGATGGGGATCGTGGCGCCGAACCGCTCCCGCGCCCGGCTGGAACAGATGATGGCCATCCGCGAGTCCATCATGGCAAAGCTGGCGGATCCGGACCTGTCCCCGGACGCGATCGCGGCCGAACACTTCATTTCCACCCGGCAGCTGCACATCCTCTTCCGCGAACAGGGCACCACCGTCTCCACCTGGATCCGCGAACGCCGGCTGGAGATGATCCGCCGCGACCTGGTGGACCCGCTCAAGGAAGCCGAGAGCATCCGGACCCTGGCCGAGCGCTGGGGCTTCCCGGACGCCACGCACTTCTCCCGGATCTTCAAGGAGGCCTACGGCGAAACCCCGCGCCGCTACCGGCAGCACGCCCTGGGCGGCTGATCCGCTCCGGCGCGCTAGCCCACGGTCGGTGCGCGGTTCGGTGGAGTGGGGATGATCACTCCGCCGGTGACCGTGGTTCCGGCCGTCTCCGCAACCGGAACGTGCGCAACTGCCGCCTCCGGGGCCAGATGGACCGTGACCGCGGGCTCGGACCAGGAACGCAGGGTCACGGCGACGTCGTGCGCGCTGGGCCGGGCCAGGGGATCCCGGGCGGTCATGGCAGTCAGCAGCCGGCCCCATCCGTCGCCGAGGGACTGCGGAATCTGCGGATCCCGGAGCAGCCGGGCAACGGCCGATTCGACCGGCGGGCCCGGGAACGCCTTCTCGCCCGTCAGGCACTCGAGCAGCACCAGGCCCAGGGAGTAGATATCGGTGGCAGGGGTGATGGTCTCGCCCAGCGCCTGCTCGGGACTGAGGTAGTTCGCGGTGCCGATCGTCGCGCCGTGGGAGGTGGCGGTGGGGGCGTCAAGAAGCCGGGCGACGCCGAAATCGGTGAGCTTGGGGTGGTACCGGGTGTCCGTTCCGCCGCCGCTGAGCAGGATGTTTCCCGGTTTGATGTCCCGGTGGATGACACCTTGTTGGTGGACATAGTTCAGGGCATCGGCCAGGTCAGCGCCGATCTGTGCCACGTCCGGGGGTGGCAGCGGGCCGCGGGCCAGCAGGCGGCGCAGATCCTCGCCCTCGACCAGTTCCATCACCAGGTAGCTCGTTGTCGCGCCGGAGGCATCGGTGTGCAGCCCGGCGTCCAGCAGCGTCACCAGTCCCGGATGGTTGAGCTTGGCCAGCAGCAGCGTCTCGGTGTGCTGGCGGCGGTATTTGTCGTCGTCCTCGGTCGCGGGAGCGAAGAGTTTGAGGGCCACCTGGCGGCCCAGCGCTTCATCCATGGCACGGTACACCGAAGCACCCCCGCCGCTGCCGAGGAGATCGCCCGTCCTGTAGCGGCCCCCCACGAGCATGTCCACTTCGCCTCCGAGCCGCCTCAAATATTCAGTCTGCTGTTATAAGGAAGATTGTACCTGCCTATCCGCCGGGGGGACCTGCCCCGGGCGTGCGGGGGATGGGGGCCGGCAGGCAGCTAACCTGCCAGAAATTCGACGGCCGCATTCTTGAAGATCCGCGAGGTGAGCGCATTGGCGTGGGTGCGCGCCGGCAGCCACAGCACCTCGGCCTGGCCGCTGAGCCGGGCGAGCTCCTCGGCGGTGTGCGCCAGCTCGTCCTTTTCGCCCGCTACCAGCAGCAGGGGCATGCGCGGTATGGCGTCGGAGGGTACGAACGGCTCGACCTTGACGGCCTCGATCATGGTCAGCAGCGCGTAGAGGTCGTTGCTGGGCACCAGTTTGGCCATCCGCAGCAGCTCGGCCGTGGTCGGGTCCTCGATCGGCGTGCCGTCCGCGAGGTAGCGCTGGGCCGCCGGCAGGTCGAAGTCCGCCAGCGGGTCGTGGACGCTGGGTCCGCCCAGCACCATCCGGCGCACCAGTTCCGGCTGGGTGGCGCCGAACTCCCAGGCCAGCCGGGAGCCCAGCGAATAGCCGATAATGTCCACTCCTGTGGCGTCGTCGCCGTCCTTCAACGGCCGCACGTGCGCATTCTGGATCAGCTGCAGCAGGTCCGCCCGCATCCGGCTGGGGGAATAGGCATCCATCTCCTCCCGGACCGGGCTGCCGCCGTGGCCGGGCAGATCCACCGTGACCACCCGGCGGCCGGCCTGGCTCAGGGCCGTGACCCAGCCGGTGTCCTCCCAGGTCAGCTTGGCCGAGGAGGCAAAGCCGTGCAGCAGGATCACGGGCCGGTGCGGTCCGAAGCTTCCCTCGGCGGCCTCGTGGACCTGAACGTTCAGGTGCGGATCCACGCCTTCAACGAGGCTGTCCCGGTGGGCTTCCATGATGTCCGTCCTCAAGTCGGGGGTCAGTCTTCGTCCAGCACGGCGCTCAGCCGCACCCGGCGCCTGGGCGCCTCTTCCTTCGGTACAGTGCCCACAATACCCGCGGTGTCGTCGGGAACCTCGAAGACAACCAGCGGATCGCCCACCTTGATCGTTTCGCCGGGTTTGCCATAGGTTTTGACCACCCTGCCGGCCTGCGGGGAGGGCAGTTCGACGGCGGACTTGGTGGTTTCCACCTCCACGAGCGGATGGTTGCGTTCCACCTGTTCGCCCTCGGAGACCAGCCACTCCAGCACGGTCGCCTCGATCAGGCCTTCGCCCAGGTCCGGCAGGGGAAAGGAAATTTCAGCCACGGCGGTACTCCAATACTCGCTGGATCCCGAAAAGGATGCGGTCGATGTTGGGGATGTATTCGTCTTCCAGGTCGCCGGCGGGATAGGGGACGTCGAAACCGGTCACCCGCTGAACCGGGGCGCGCAGCGTCCCGAAGCAGCGTTCGGTGATCAGCGCGGC
This sequence comes from Arthrobacter sp. GCM10027362, assembly GCF_042679445.1. Taxonomy (NCBI): domain Bacteria; kingdom Bacillati; phylum Actinomycetota; class Actinomycetes; order Micrococcales; family Micrococcaceae; genus Arthrobacter; species Arthrobacter sp. GCM10027362. Next base: position 1,259 of record NZ_JBHTML010000133.1, on the reverse strand, counting down.
CACCTCGGCGCCCAGCCCGGCGGCCAGCGGCGCCTCGTGCACGACGACGGCGCGGCGCGTCCTGGCCACGGAGGCGGCCAGCCCTTCGGCGTCGATCGGCTTGAGCCAGCGCAGGTCCAGCACCTCGACGTCGATCCCGTCCTCGGCGGCCAGCTCGGCCACCTGCAGGCAGCGGGCCACCATCGCGCCCCAGGCCACCAGGGTCACATGCCGGCCCTCGCGGGCCACCCGGGCGCCGCGCGGCTCGAAGCCGTGTGCGGCGGTGTCGAACTGCACCTCGGCCTTCTGCCAGTAGCGGGACTTCGGCTCCATGAAGATGACCGGGTCCGGCCGCCCCGCCGCGTGCTTGAGCAGGTGGTAGGCCTGGTGCGGGTCCGCGGGGGAGACCACCTTCAGGCCGGGCACGTGGGCGAGCAGGGATTCGAGGGACTCGCCGTGGTGTTCGGGGGCGCGGATGCCGCCGAAGCTGGGCACCCGCAGCGTGATGCCCATCGGCAGGGTGCCGCGGCTGCGGTAGTTCATCCGGCCCACCTGGCACACGATCTGGTTGACGGCCGGGTAGGCGAAGCCGTCGAACTGCACCTCCGGGATGGGGTGGTAGCCGGCCATCGCCAGGCCCACGGACATGCCGAGGATGCCGGATTCGGCCAGCGGGGTGTCGAACACGCGCTGTTCGCCGAAGCGGGCCTGCAGCCCGTCGGTGACGCGGAAGACGCCGCCGAGGCGTCCCACGTCCTCGCCGAGCACGACGGCGCGCGGGTTGTCCTCGAGCACCTCGGCCAGTGCACGGTTCAGCGCCTGCTGCATGGACAGGGTTTCCACACGCTCAGTATCGGCCTTTTGGACCGCCGGGGCTTCCATGACCTCAGACATGTTCGGACTCCTCCCGCCAGGCCGCGGCCTGGTCCTTCAGTGCTTCGGTGGGTTCCTGGAAGACAAAATCGAACATCTCGGTGCCCGGGCGGGGGCCGAGGGCCTCCAGGCCGGTGCGGATCTGCTCCGCTTCCTGCTCCGCGGATTCCAGTGCCGCGGCGAAGAAGGCCTCGTCGGCGGCCCCGTCTTCGAGCAGCCGGGCGCGCAGCCGGGCCAGCGGGTCTTCCCCGGCGGCGAGCCGTTCCTCCGCCAGCGTCCGGTAGCGGCCCGGATCGTCGCTGGTGGAGTGCGGGCCGCGCCGATAGGTCATCGCCTCGACCAGGGCGGGGCCGTTGCCGGAGCGCGCATGGGCCAGCGCCGCGGCGGCCGCCTGGGCGACGGCGGCG
>NZ_JBHTML010000132.1:0-12242 GCF_042679445.1 Arthrobacter sp. GCM10027362 | reverse complement strand
GGTTCCCGCCGTCCTGGCCGACGGCCGTGTCCGGGCCGACGGAACGGGCCCCGGTGCTGCGCCGGCGTTCAATGTGCGTCTCGACCTCGCCACGCTCGGTTGGGGCCGTAAACTGCAGGGCCGCCGGCTGCTGCGGCGCTTCGAGGCCGGCCGCGGTGATCTGCGGATGCACCAGGCCCCGGGCATCGGCGACGCCCGGCCATTCGACCGGCGCCGGTTCCTGGACCTTGACTTCCAGGTTGAACAGGTAGCCGATGGACTCCTCGCGGATGGATTCCATCATGGTCTGGAACATCGCGTAGCCCTCGCGCTGGTATTCGACCAGCGGGTCGCGCTGGGCCATGGCCCGCAGCCCGATACCCTCCTTGAGGTAGTCCATCTCGTAGAGGTGCTCCTGCCACTTGCGCCCGATCACCGAAAGCACCACCCGGCGCTCCAGTTCGCGCATATTCTCGGAGCCGATGGCTGCCTCGCGCGCCGCGTAGGCCACCTTGGCATCGGAGATGATCTCCTCGCGCAGGAAGTCCGCGGTGAGGGCGGACTTGCCGCCGACCTCCTCCAGGACCTCGTCGATGGTCAGCTGGATCGGGTACAGCTGCTTGAGGTTGGTCCACAGCTGCCCGAGATCCCAGTCGTCCCCGTGGCCTTCCATCGTGGCCTCGTTGACCATGGCGGTAATGACGTCCTCGAGGAAGTGGCCGACCTTCTCGTGCAGGTCGTCGCCTTCCAGGATGCGGCGGCGGTCGGCGTAGATCGCCAAGCGCTGGCGGTTGAGCACGTCGTCGTACTTGAGCACGTTCTTGCGCTGCTCGGCATTGCGGCCCTCCACCTGGCCCTGGGCGTTCTCGATGGCCTTGGACACCATCTTGGACTCCAGTGCCACGTCGTCGGGCATGCGCGAAGAGTTCATGATCCGCTCGGCGGCGCCGGCGTTGAACAGCCGCATCAGGTCGTCCGTGAGGGAGAGGTAGAAACGGGATTCGCCCGGGTCGCCCTGGCGCCCGGACCGGCCGCGCAGCTGGTTGTCGATGCGCCGGGACTCGTGCCGCTCGGTGCCCAGCACGTACAGCCCGCCGAGGGACAGGACCTCCTCGTGCTCGGTCTTGACCGCGTCCTGTGCCGCGGCCAGCGCCGCCGGCCAGGCAGCCTCGTACTCCTCCGGGCTTTCGGCCGGATCCAGCCCGCGCTGCTGCAGCTCGGCCACCGCATTGAACTCGGCATTGCCGCCGAGCATGATGTCGGTGCCGCGGCCGGCCATGTTCGTGGCCACCGTGACGGCGCCCTTGCGCCCGGCCTGCGCGACGATCGCCGCTTCGCGGGCATGGTTCTTCGCGTTGAGCACCTCGTGCCGGACGCCCTGCTTGGCCAACTGCTTGGAGAGGTACTCGCTCTTTTCCACGCTCGTAGTGCCCACCAGCACGGGCTGGCCCTTCTCATGGCGCTCGGCGATGTCCTTGACCACCGCATCGAACTTGGCCAGTTCGTTCTTGTAGATCAGGTCCGGCCGGTCGAGGCGCTGCATCGGCTTGTTGGTGGGGATGGGCACCACGCCCAGCTTGTAGGTGCTCATGAACTCGGCGGCCTCGGTCACGGCGGTGCCGGTCATGCCGGAAAGCTTGTCGTAGAGGCGGAAGTAGTTCTGCAGGGTGACCGTGGCCAGCGTCTGGTTCTCGGCCTTGATCTCCACGCCTTCCTTGGCCTCGATCGCCTGGTGCATGCCCTCGTTGTAGCGGCGGCCGGCCAAGATGCGGCCGGTGTGCTCGTCGACGATGAGCACCTCGCCGTTGAGGACCACATAGTCCTTGTCCCGCTTGAACAGCTCCTTGGCCTTGATGGCGTTGTTCAGGAAACCGATCAGCGGGGTGTTGGCCGACTCGTACAGGTTGTCGATCCCCAGGTAGTCCTCGACCTTGTCGATCCCGGACTCCAGCACCCCGATGGTGCGCTTCTTCTCATCCACCTCGTAGTCTTCGCCCGCCGTCAGCCTCAGGACCACGCGGGCGAATTCGGTGTACCAGCGGTTCACGTCCCCGGAGGCCTGCCCGGAGATGATCAGCGGCGTGCGCGCCTCGTCGATCAGGATCGAGTCCACCTCGTCGACGATGGCGAAGTGGTGCCCGCGCTGGACCAGTTCGTCCCGGCTCCAAGCCATATTGTCACGCAGGTAGTCGAAGCCGAATTCATTGTTGGTACCGTAGGTGATGTCCGCGTTGTACTGCTCCCGGCGCACCGACGGGTCCTGGTTGGACAGGATGCAGCCGCTGGTCAGGCCGAGGAAGCGGTAGACACGGCCCATCAGGTCCGACTGGTATTCGGCCAGGTAGTCGTTCACGGTGACCACATGCACGCCCTTGCCGGTGAGCGCGTTCAGGTAGGCCGGGGCCGTGGCCACCAGCGTCTTGCCTTCGCCGGTCTTCATCTCGGCAATGTTGCCCAGATGCAGCGCCGCCCCGCCCATCAGCTGCACGTCGAAGTGGCGCAGGCCCAGCGTCCTGCCCGCGGCCTCGCGCACCGCGGCGAAGGCCTCGGGCAGCAGGTCGTCCAAGTGCTCGCCGTCCTGGTGGCGCTGCTTGAGCGTATCGGTTTCGGCGCGCAGCTCCGCATCGCTCAGGCTCCTGAAGTCCTCCTCGAGCACGTTGATCGCGTCGGCATAGGCCCTCAGTCGCTTCAGCGTTTTCTTATCGCCGGTTCTAAGGACTCGCTCGAGAATCGAAGGCACTACTCTGCTCCCAGTCGGTTGCGCACATTGCTGCCTTGTTCAGTCTACGTGAGAGATGCGGCCGGGAGCGCCAGTTCTTCCGGGGCAGCCGGCAGCCGCAGCCGCTCCCCCAGCGCCCCGGCCAGCGCCGGGGCCAGGGCGCCCCGGTCCTCGACCGCGACGCCGCCGAGGCCGAGCCATCCTGCCAGCAGCCCCAGCTCGTGAGCCAGTTCGACGGCGGTCTCCGCCGGTGCCTGCGGCTCGGCGTACGCGCCGCGCACCAGCAGCAGGCCCGCGGCACGGTCCGCCTTCAGGTCCACCCGAGCACAGATCCGCTCGCCCAGCAGGAACGGCAGCACGTAGTAGCCGAAGCGGCGCTTGTCGGCCGGGGTGTAGATTTCGATCCGGTAGTGGAAATCGAAGAGCTGCTGGAGCCGGCGGCGCTCGAAGACCAGCGAGTCGAAGGGGCTCAGCAGGGCCCGGCCCATGGCCCGGCGCAGCCTGGCGGCGGCCGGATGCAGGTACAGCGGCCCGGGCCAGCCCTGGACCTCCACCTCTTCCAGCACTCCCCGGCCGGCCAGCACGGCGGAGGCCTGCGCGGCGGCCTTGACCGGGACCCGGAAATAATCGGCCAGGCACCTGGCGCTGCCGATTCCGTGGGCTGAGGCGGCGGCCTCGACCAGGCGGAGCATCGCCTCGTCGCGGTCCGGCCGCCGCAGCGGGTCCAGGCCCGCGGGAAGGACCTTTGCCGTGGGCGCGTAGAGCCGCTCAAATTGGGCGGTGCGGCCGGCGGCACTGATAACGCCCTGCTCGAACAGGTCCTCCAGCACACGCTTGGCCGCGTTCCAGTTCCATCCCCAGTCCACCCTGGCGATCTCCTCCGCGTGTCCGATGCGTGCGGCCACTGCCCGCGCTGTCAGCGGACGCGAGGAGCCCAGGGTCTGCAGGATCCGCTCGGTCAGGTCCTGCCGCAACTGCGGGTCCAGGCCGGCGGCGCCGACCCACTTGCGCCGCTGCCACACCCGCAGGTCGGCAAAGTGCCCGGGCCGCACATAGCTGGCCTCATGCGCCCAGTACTCCACCATCCGGCGCGGCGCGCGGTGGGCCAAGCGGTCCACGATACCGATGTCGTACGGTCCGAGCCGGGAAAAGAAAGGCAGGTAGTGGGCCCGGACCAGCACGTTGACCGAGTCGATCTGCAGCAACTGGAGCCGGGCAAAGGTCCGGCCCACCTGCCGGGCGGTAGCCGGGCGGGCGGGCCGTTCCTTGGCCAGGCCCTGGGCCGCGAGCGCGATGCGCCGGGCCTGGGACAGGGTGAGTCTGGCGGTCATGCCCTCATACTAGGGGCGCGGCAGCTGCTAGGACCTGTAGGCCAGCACTTCGGACTGCGCCGCGGATGCCTTGCCTTCGCAGTGGGCGTCCAGGGAAATGACACCGTAGGTCCAGCCACGCCGGCGGTAGACGACGCTGGGGGCACCGGTAGCGGCGTCGATGAACAGGTAAAAATCGTGGCCGATGAGCTCCATGTTGTCGACGGCGTCGTCGAGCGTCATGGGCCGGCTCGGGAAGACCTTGCGGCGGATCAGCACCGGCGAGTCTCCGGCAGGAACGTCATTTTCGATCTCGTAGCCGGTGCGTTCCTCCACCGGTTCCGCCGCCTTGGCTGCGCGGACGGAAGTTTCTTCATGCAGCGGCATGGACGTGCTCGCCGGCTCCAGCGGAGCCGTTGCCTCGTGGACGGCCTTGGGAACATGGCGGCCATGGTGGACCTTGCGGCGGTCGCGGGCGCGCCGGAGCCGTTCCATCAGCCTGCCGTAGGCGAGATCGAAGGCGGCGAACTTGTCCGCCGCGGTAGCTTCGGCCCGGACCACCGGACCGCGTCCGAGGACCGTCAGCTCAACTGTCATGGAACTCTCAGCGTTGCGGGCGTTGGTCTCCTTGGTGACCTTGGCGTCCAGTCGCTGGACCTTGTCCCCCAACTGCTCGATCTTGGAGACTTTCTCTTCGGCGTATTCACGGAAACGATCGGACACGGACAGGTTCCTGCCGTTGATGTTGAATTCCATGGTGCCCTCCGTACTTGCATAGATGACACAACAGCGACTGTAGGAAAAAACTCCTCTCAGTCGCTGAAGATGGGTTCTCGTCCTTGTTCAGGAGCCCATACTTCACGTTAGAACACCCCCCCGGTTTATTCATCCTTTCGCCACGTTAAAATCGCCGGGTCCAGGGAAAACCGTGGTGAAACCGCATGTTTCCGCGGTGTCAAGCGGTGGAGTTCGCTGATGGCTGATGCGGTGCCGGCGGATTCCCCGCCGGTGCCGACGTCGCGGCCAGGACCGTGCCGCCGACCACCCGGCCCCCGGCCTGCCGGACCACACGGGCCAGTTCCGCGAGCGTGGCGCCGGTGGTCAGGACATCATCCACCAGCAGGCAGCTGCGCCCGGCCAACACCCGGCAGAAGCGTGGCCCTACCCGCATGGACCCGGAGACATTCCGCCGGCGTGCAGACCGGCCGAGTGCCTTCTGCGACGGACCGCCCAGCAGCCCGTGCAGCCGGGCCCGAGGTCGGACGGGGATGGTCACGGCCGGCAGCAGTACGGTATCCGGAGGCAACAGCGCGTGCCGTTCCAGCCGGTGCAGCAGCACGCCGAGGGGCTCGTAGCCGCGCCTGCGCCGCGTGCCGGGACGGGAGGGAACCGGCACCAGCAGCAGCGGACCGGCCCCTGCGCCACGCAGTTGCCCAGCGGCCTCATGCACGGCCCGGCCCAGGGCGGCCGCCAATACCGGCGCCAGGCCTGTCCGGCCGTGGTTCTTGAAGGCCAGGATGGCCAGCGCCAGCTCGTGCCGGTACCGCCCGGCCGCGACCACCGGCAGGATCTGCCGGTGGTGCAGCTCGAACCCGCCGGGAACGTCCTCGGGGCAGTCGTCCAGGAAAGGCAGCGACTCGGCGCCTGCTTCCGCCCGGTACGGCCGCGCCGTGGCCCGGCGCAGCCGCCTCCGGCAGTCCGGACACAGGCTTTCGTCCGGGGCCGAGCAGCCGGCGCAGTCCGTAGGCAGTATCAGCCGGCCAAAGTCGGACCACCATCGGCGCAGCACCCGCGCCGCGGGGCGATGGTAGAACTCATCCAGCGCGGATGCCAGCGCAATGCAGGGACGGACCATGCCGCCATCATGCCGGGCCACCGCCACCGGCGGCGGCCGGAAAAGCCGGTCCGGGGACAAGTTCCCGAGGCTGCGCACCTGTGCAGGAGCAGACCGTGCTAACCGGGAAACGCGCGGTCCTGGACCACCGGCGGAGCCTGCGGCGCCCAGCTGTTGCCGACTCTGACGTAGAGCATGTCCGGAGTCTGTGCATAGACGTCCTGCGGGCCGTTGCCGGCGCTGATCCCCACCATGCGGGCCAGCGGCGCCATCCGCATCGAGCCGGCGTCCAAGCCCAGGGCCTCGGCAGTAACTTCCTTGGTGGCGGAGGGCGCCATGACTACCACTGTCTCCTCGTCCGCCCAGACCCCCGCGTCCACCGGGACCGAGGGGTTCAGGACGATCGGCGTGTTGATTCCCTTTGGACGGCCGTCCCGGTCACGTACCACGCCGGCGACAAAGACCTTGGTGGCCCCGCCCTCGACGGCGACAATCAGCGCACGCGACCCTTCCCTCGAGATCTTCAGGGCCTTGATCGTGCGCTCGGTCAGCCATTGGGCGCCGACTTCGACAGGCGAATCCTGCTCCCGGACCGGATCCACCGCGTACACCTGGCCGCTGTCCCCGGCCGCGGTCCAGGCCCAGCCGAACGGATCCACGCTCGGTGCCGTCAGGGCCGTACCGGATACCGCCTCCTGCAGGGTCCGGTCCGGGCCGATGACGAACATCCGGGTTCGCTGCGCATTCAGGAAGGCAAAGTGCTGCCGGTCCAGGGACATTGCCGGATTCCGCGGCTCGTACCGGGCCACCGAGGGCAGGTCCTGCGGGCGCAACGGCCGCGATCCCTCGTAGTAAACCAGTTCGCCGTCCAGGATGGCGATCTGGGTGTCACCCACGGCCGGGTTGCGCAGCGCGGCCCGGAAGGCGGGGTCGGGCCCCCCGCCCAGGTCAACATCGCGCTGGTCCACCGTCAGCTTGACGGTGCTGACGGTATTTAATCCGGCCAGGGTCAGTTCCAGCTGCTGCTGCATTTGCTGGCGCCTCAGGAACGTGGTGCCGGTGAGCACCTCGCCGGACAAATCCACGGTTGCAGCCCCGGACTCCACGGGCACCGAGCGCCGCACCAGCGTGGTGCCCTCCGGGAACGCACTGATCACGGCCCCGGCCAGGTACGGTGCCGGTCCCTCCAGCAGTGCCGACACGATGGCGGCGGAAACGCCCTGCCGACTGGCGAACCAGCGCACGTCGGGGACGGCATAGGTGTAGGTGGCGTCGTAGAAGTACAGGTTGTAGGGGGAAAAGAGGGTGCGGAAATCCGTGGCGGAAAGCATGGTGCCGTCCGGGACCTGAGAGATGCGCCACTGTCCGTCCACCTGGACCAGGTTGACCGGCACGGATTCGGTGGTGCCTTCCTCGGCCGCCTGAAGGATGCCGCGTTCGTCCACCACCGACTCCACCTCCAGCTGCAGGACGAATTCGGATTCCGATGGCGATCCAACAACCTTGACCGTGTTCCGGAAGACGACGGTGCGTTCGACCGGCTGCCATTCTCCCGCCAGCGACGGTGCCAGGAACTCGCGGGCGATCTTGTAGTCGTCCTGGGTGGCCGTTCCGGCCAGGATGAAGCCCTGCACGATTTCCTCCGGCGTGGCCCCTTCCTCCGGTCCGGGCGGATTGAAGGTGTATTCCGGCCCTTGGTTCCGCCCGTTTTCCTCCGCCAGGTAGGTGATCACCGGCCCGGACGTGGGGATGGACGAGCAGGCGGTGAGCAGGAGCGCCAGCAGCACGACGACGGCGTGCAGCAGCCCGCGGCTGCCGGTGCGGCGGGGCCCTCGGCTGCCAGCGCGTCGCCGCCTCCCACCGCTCGCAAGCGCGTCGTACCTTCCCGCCGCTCGCAAGCTCGCGGCGGGACCCTCGGCGCTAGCTGCGCGGCGGGACCCTCGGCTGCTAGCTGGACGCACGTTCGTCCTCCCGTCCTTGGCCGGCGGCAGGAGCCCCGGACGCCGGAACTGCCTGGTCCTGCACCCCGGCGTCGAACGGCTGCAGCGGCAGCGGGGACTGCTGCAGCACGGTGTTCCGGTGGCGCGGCAACGTCAGCCGGAACACCGAACCTTCCCCCGGCTTGCCCCAGGCCTGCAGCCAGCCCCCGTGCAGCCGCGCGTCCTCGGCCGCAATGGACAACCCCAGCCCGCTGCCACCGGTGGTCCGGGCACGCGCCGGATCAGCACGCCAGAACCGGTCGAAGACCTTCGATGCTTCTTCCGCCGTCATACCGATGCCACGGTCCCGTACGGCCACCGCCACGGCCTCGTCGGAGGCGGCCACGGTGACCTGCACCGGCCTTCCCTCGCCGTGTTCGAGCGCATTGACAATCAGATTCCGCAGGATCCTGTCGATCCTGCGCGGGTCCATATCGACGATGCAGCGTTCCTGGTCGGTGACCAGGTCCAAGGCCGAACCCGAATTCTCCGCCAGCGGACGGGCGTCATCGATCGCCCGGCGGACCACATCCAGCATGTCGGTCGGCTCGGCATCCAGGACGGCCGCACCGGCGTCAAAGCGCGAAATTTCCAGCAGGTCCGCCAACAGGGCCTGGAAGCGCTCCACCTGGTTGTAGAGCAGCTCCGCGGACCGCGCGCTGACGGGGTCGAAATCCTCGCGGGCGTCGTAAAGCACCTCGGCCGCCATCCGGACCGTGGTCAGCGGCGTGCGCAGCTCATGGGAGACGTCCGAGACGAAGCGCTGCTGCATCTCCGACATGGCAGCCAGCTGGGTGATCTGCTCCTGGAGCGTCTCGGCCATGTGGTTGAAGGAGGCCCCGAGCCGTGCCAGCTCGTCCTCACCCCTGACCACGAGACGCTCCTGCAGCTGGCCGGCGGCGATCTTTTCCGAGGCCGCGGCCGCCAGGCTTACCGGATGCACGACGGCGCGGGTCACCAACCAGGCCACGCCGCCGATGAGCACCAGCAGCAAGGCGCCGCCGGCCCACAGCACCCGGTGGATGAAGTCCAGGGTCTGCTGGACCGAGGACAGGTCATAGACCAGGTAGAGCGCATACGCATTACCCGGGGGCAGGACGACCTGGGTGCCAAACGCCACCCCGGGCACGTCCTTGTCCCCTACCGGCAGCTTCAGGGCCTGGCGGTACTGGCCCTTCCCGTTGGCGACGGCCTGACTGAGCCCCTCGGGAATGGTGGCAGCGGTGATCGAGGAATTCGTCAGGCTGGCCACGTAGAGGTTCTGCGCGTTCTTCAGCGGGGTCAGCAGGAAATGCCGGGGGGCCTCGGCTCCGGTACCCTCAAGCAATTTCAGCGTATCCGTGACCATGCTCGCGACCGTCGCCCGGTCGCTGGCCGAGGAATTCTCGAAGATGCTCTTGACCCCGGACAGCCCGCGCCGGGCCTCGGCTTCGGCCTGGCTCACCCGGTCCTCGTAGAGGCCCGTGGCGATCTGGCTGGAGAGGAAGGCGCCGACTCCGGTGAAGGCCAGGGCCGTCAGCAGGACCGTGGCTGCCACCGTGCGGAACTGCAGGGAGCGGCGCCACTTGCCGGCAACCGTTCCGGCGGAATCCAGGATGGCATGGCGCAGCCGGGCGGCGGATGCCGCCAGCCTCGTGGGCCATCGTTCAAGCGCAAGCTCCAACTAACCTTGGCCAGCCTTATAACCGACGCCGCGGACGGTAAGCACTACCTCGGGCGCCTCCGGATCACGTTCGATCTTGGAGCGCAGGCGCTGGACATGCACATTGACCAGCCGGGTGTCGGCGGCATGGCGGTAGCCCCACACCTGCTCCAGCAGTAGTTCGCGGGAGAACACCTGCCAGGGCTTGCGGGCCAGCGCCACCAGCAGGTCGAACTCCAGCGGTGTCAATGAAATCTTCTGTCCGCCGCGGTGGACCGCATGGCCGGCAACGTCGATGACTACGTCGGCAATCCGCAGCGTTTCGGGGGCACGCTGGTCCCCCGGCCGCAGCCGGGCCCGCACCCGGGCCACAAGTTCGGCGGGCTTGAAGGGCTTGGGCACGTAGTCGTCCGCACCCGATTCCAGGCCGCGCACCACGTCAGAGGTGTCCGACTTGGCCGTCAGCATCACGATCGGCACATCCGACTCGGCGCGGATCTGGCGGCAGACTTCGATGCCGTCCATGCCGGGAAGCATCAGGTCAAGAAGGACGAGGTCCGGCTTCGAACTGCGGAACACCTCGACCGCCTTGGCGCCGTCCGCGCAAAAGACCGGTTCGAACCCGTCATTGCGCAGGACGATGCCGATCATCTCGGCCAGCGCCTCATCATCATCTACGACCAGAATGCGTGCCTTCATATCTCCATATTCTCCCGCATACCCCGGCGTCCTCCGGTATCCCTCATCCTCCGCCGTATGGGCCCCGCCGGCACGTGTTCTATGAACTGTCAGGCAGAAACTATAGGCTGTTGGAAGGCTAACACTTTGACCACCACAGGGGGATTTTCTTGAGCCAGGGTCCAGCCGGCAGCCCGCAGCCGCAGTGGGGCCAGCAGCCGCAGTGGGGCCAGGTCCCACAACCCGGCCAGCAGCCCCAGTGGGGCCAGCAATCGCAGTGGGGCCAGCAACCGCAGTGGGGCCAGGCCCCCGGCTGGCAGCAGCCCTCCGGCCAGGTTCCCGGCGGCCACCAGGGCTATCCGGGCTATGTCGCCCCGCCCAAGCCGGGGGTCATCCCGCTGCGTCCCCTCGGCGTCGGGGAGATCCTGGACGGAGCCTTCCAAGCCGCACGCAAAAATGCGGCTGCCGTCTTCGGCACGGCGGTGCTGTTCCAGGTTGCCGTCACCCTCCTGTCGTGGCTCGCCGGCGGCCTGCTGCTCTCCGGGTTCGGCGGCGTCCAGGTGCTCGCCGACAGCGAACTCCCGGACGAGTCGGCGCTGTCCCTGGGCGCGTCCCTGCTGGTCTCTTCGGCCGTCCTGGGTCTGCTCTCCAGCGTCGGCGTGCTGCTGCTTCAAGGCCTTCTGGCCGTTCCCACCGCCCGGGCCACGGTGAACCAAAAAACGGGATTCGCCCTCATGTGGTCGCTGGCCCGCGGCCGGATCGGGGCGTTGATCGGGCTGGGCCTGCTCTACCTGCTGCTGACGGTCCTGGCCCTGGCCGTCCTCGTGGGCGGCGCGGTCTTCCTCGCCAGCCAACTGGGGGCCGGCTCGGCCTTGATCATCGTGCTGGCGGCCTTCGCGCTGGTGCTGGTGGCGGTATGGATCGGCATCAAGCTGATGCTGGCACCGGCCGTGATGGTGCTGGAACGGGCTTCCCTGCTCCGCTCCCTGCGCCGTTCCTGGCAGCTCACCAACGGCAGCTGGTGGCGCACCTTCGGCATCGTGCTGCTGTGCACCATCATCGTCTCGGTCATCACCTCGGTGATCAGCATGCCGATCTCCTTCGCGATGGGCCTGGTGGCCCCGCTCGCCGGGGACCCCGGATCGACCGGGGAGCTGCTCGCCGTGATGGGCCCGCTCACGCTGGCCTCGATGCTGGTCTCGTCCATCTTCTCCGCGATCGGCTACGCCTTCCAGGCCGCCGTCATCAGCCTGGTCTACATCGACCTGCGGATCCGCCGCGAAGGGTTCGACGTTGTGCTGGCGCGCGAGCACGAGCAGGCGGCAGGACTCGAAACCCGCACCATCCCGGGCCTTGCTGCGGGGGCAGCCGGACCGCCGGATGCCCCGGGCAGCCCGTGGGCGCGCTGACATCCGGGCTGGCAGCGGGAGGACTTGCCGGGACCGCCTTCTTCGATGCACCGGTATCCACGGGCCCGGACGAAGCCCGCGAACTGCTGATCCGGGAACTGGCCAAACAGCCATACCAGGACGCCAAACCCGGACTGTTGCAGGAGCTGCTGGCAGGATTCCTGCAGTGGCTGCAGGACCTGGTCAACTCGCTGGCGGGCCTGGACCCGAATGCCGGCACACTGATGATCGGGCTAGCCGTTCTGGCACTCATCGCGTGCACGATCTGGATCGTCAAGCCGCGGCTGGACCGCCGGCGGCGGCGCGAAGCCGAGGTGTTCGACACCGGGGCCGTCCGGACCGCCGCGGAGCACCGCAGCCTGGCGGCCGCAGCCGCCGCCCGCGCCGACTGGAACGAGGCCGTCACCGAACAGTTCCGCGCACTCGTGCGCGCCATGGAGGAGCGGGCCGTGCTCGAGGAACAGCCCGGCCGGACCGCCGACGAAGTTGCAACCCGGCTCGGCCCGGTCTTTCCCGCCCACACCGGCGCCCTCCGCGGGGCCGCCGCACTCTTCGACGCCGTACGGTACGGAAATATTCCGGCGGACCAGGACGGCTACCAGAGCGTGCGCGGGCCGGAGGCGGCGCTGGCGGCGGCCTCGCCCGACCTGTCACCGCAGCCCGTGCCGCAACCGGCGGCGCCGCGATGACGG
>NZ_JBHTML010000131.1:0-12396 GCF_042679445.1 Arthrobacter sp. GCM10027362 | reverse complement strand
CCGCCGGCGGCGGCTTCGGCAAGGGCGGCCGCGGCCGCGGCGGGACCCAGGGCGCCTTCGGCAAGGGCGGCGCCGGCCGTGGCAAGCAGCGCAAGTCCAAGCGTGCCAAGCGCCAGGAACTGGAGCAGATGAGCGCACCGTCGCTGGGCGGCGTGACCGTCCCCCGCGGCGACGGCAACACCGTCATCCGGCTGCGCCGCGGCTCCTCCATCACGGACTTCGCGGACAAGATCGAGGCCAACCCGGCCGCGCTGGTCACCGTGCTGTTCCACCTGGGCGAGATGGCCACCGCCACGCAGTCCCTGGACGAGGACACCTTCCAGGTCCTCGGCGAGGAGCTGGGCTACAAGATCCAGGTCGTCTCGCCGGAGGATGAGGAGCGCGAGCTGCTGGACTCCTTCGACATCGACCTGGAGGCCGAACTCGAAGCCGAGGGCGACGCGGAGCTCGAGAAGCGCCCCGCCGTCGTCACCGTCATGGGCCACGTGGACCACGGTAAGACCCGCCTGCTGGATGCCATCCGCAACTCCAACGTTGTCGAAGGCGAGCACGGCGGCATTACCCAGCACATCGGTGCCTACCAAATCGGCTTCGAGCACGACGGCCGGCAGCGCAGGATCACCTTTATCGATACCCCGGGCCACGAGGCGTTCACCGCCATGCGTGCCCGCGGCGCCAAGGTCACGGACATCGCCATCCTGGTGGTGGCCGCGGACGACGGCGTCATGCCGCAGACGGTGGAGGCGCTCAACCACGCCCAGGCCGCCGGTGTGCCGATTGTGGTGGCCGTGAACAAGATCGACAAGGAAGGCGCCAACCCGGAGAAGATCCGCGGCCAGCTGACCGAGTACGGCCTGGTTCCGGAGGAATACGGCGGCGACACCATGTTCGTGGATGTCTCGGCGCGCCAGCACCTGAACATCGACGAGCTGCTCTCGGCGGTGCTGCTGACCGCCGACGCCGCGCTGGACCTGCGGGCCAACCCGAACAAGGATGCCCGCGGTATCGCCATCGAAGCGAACCTGGACAAGGGCCGCGGTGCGGTTGCCACCGTCCTGGTGCAGTCCGGCACCCTGCATGTCGGGGACGCCATCGTCGCGGGCATCGCCCACGGCCGCGTCCGCGCCATGTTCGACGAGAACGGCGAACCGGTCGAGGCCGCCGAGCCGTCGCGTCCGGTGCAGGTCCTGGGCCTGTCCACCGTGCCGCGGGCCGGCGACACCTTCCTGGTCACCGACGACGAGCGCACCGCCCGGCAGATCGCCGAAAAGCGCGAGGCCGCCGACCGCAACGCGGCCCTGGCCAAGCGCCGCAAGCGGATCAGCCTGGAGGACTTCGACAAGGCCGTGGCCGAGGGCAAGGTGGACACGCTCAACCTCATCCTCAAGGGCGACGTGTCCGGTGCCGTCGAAGCCCTGGAGGACTCGCTGCTCAAGATCGACGTCGGCGAGGACGTCCAGCTGCGCGTTATCCACCGCGGTGTCGGTGCGATCACCCAGAACGACGTCAACCTGGCGACCGTGGACAACGCCATCATCATCGGCTTCAACGTCAAGCCTGCCGAGCGGGTGGCCGAGTTGGCCGACCGCGAAGGCGTGGACATGCGCTTCTACTCGGTCATCTACGCCGCCATCGATGACATCGAGCTGGCGCTGAAGGGCATGCTGAAGCCGGAGTACGAAGAGGCGCAGCTCGGCACCGCCGAGGTCCGCGAAATCTTCCGGTCCTCCAAGTTCGGAAACATCGCCGGCTCCATCGTGCGCTCGGGCACGATCCGCCGTAACTCCAAGGCGCGTGTCAGCCGTGACGGCAACATCATCGGTGAGAACCTCACCGTTGAGTCGCTCAAGCGGTTCAAGGACGATGCGACCGAGGTTCGCGAAGGATTCGAGTGCGGTATCGGGCTTGGATCGTTCAACGACCTCAAGGAAGGCGACATCATCGAAACCTACGAGATGCGCGAGAAGCCGCGCGTCTAGGAGTGGGGCGCTCCCGCAGTGTCGGCTTCGCCGCCACAGCGGGCCCCGCGCCCGACTCCGGGTGGGGCAGGGTCCCTGCGTGCCGCTGGCGCGCCACGCAGGGACCCTGCGGCCCCGCCCTGATGGGGGTAGTCCCGCTGAATAGCGATGACGGCGGGCGGTCTGCAACTGCAGCCGCCCGCCGCCGTCGTGCCCGGAGAAACCGGGACTGGTAATTTTGCACACAAGGAACCACGAAGGAGGGGCCATGGCAGATCCGGCACGCGCCGCACGGCTGGCACAGCGCATCAAGGTGGTAGTCGCCCAGGCGCTGGGCAAGCGGGTCAAGGACCCGCGGGTGGATGCGATCACGATCACCGACGCCCGCGTCACCAACGACCTGCAGCACGCCACCGTCTACTACACGGTCTTCGGCGACGACCAGGCCCAGCAGGGTGCCCGCGCGGCCTTGGAGAAGGCCAAGGGGGTGCTGCGCAGCGAGGTCGGCCGCAACATCACCGTACGCCTGACCCCGACCCTGGAATTCGTCCCCGACGAGATTCCGGTCAATGCCGACCACCTCGAGGAGCTGCTGCGCAAGGCCAAGGCCCGGGATGCCGAAGTGGCCGCATTGGCGCAGGGCGCGACGTTCGCGGGGGAGGCCGATCCGTACAAGAACCTGGACGGCGCCGAGTTCGGCGACGACTCCGACGACATCGAGGACGACGAAGAGGACTTCGCCGCCGACGAAGACGGCGTGGAGAACGCCGACGAGGACGAGGACGCCGATGAGCGCCGCTGAACCGCCGGAGGCGGCCGCCAGCGACGTCGCCGGCTACCTCGGCCGGGCCCTCGCGCTGGCCGTGCGCAACGTCGGCAGCGCGGGCGGCCCCTTCGGGGCGCTGGTCGTGGCCCCCGACGGGCGGGTTTTCGAGGGGACCAACCGGGTCACCGCCACCAACGACCCGACGGCGCATGCCGAGGTCGTGGCCATCCGCGAGGCCTGCCGCGCGCTGGGCACCTTCGTGTTGTCCGGCTGCGTGCTCTACAGCAGCTGCGAGCCGTGCCCGCTGTGCCTGTCCGCGGCGCTGTGGGCGCGGCTGGACCGCGTCTACTTCGCCGCCGACCGCCACGATGCCGCGGATGCCGGCTTCGACGACGCCGCGTTCTACGACTACTTCTACGGGCGGTCCGATGCTTCGCTGCTGCCGGTGGAGCAGGTCACCGTGCCGGAGTCCGTGGAGCCCTTCCGCAGCTGGGCGGCGCTGGACAGCCGCATCGAGTACTGAGCCGGAACCCGCGCGTCCGGCAGGGCCCTGCCCACGCCATATACTGAAATGCGTGAATTCGGGGCAAGCGTCGGAACAGTCCAGGGGACAGACCGCAGGACAGACCCAATCGGGACTGGTCATCGTGGACAAGCCGCAGGGGTGGACCAGCCATGATGTGGTCGGCCGGCTGCGGCGGCTGGCGGGCACCCGGAAGGTCGGCCACGCCGGGACGCTGGACCCGATGGCCACCGGCGTGCTCGTGGTCGGCGTCAACCGCGCCACCCGGCTCCTGACCTACATCGTCGGCACCTCCAAGACCTACACGGCCACCATCAGGCTCGGCCAGTCCACCATCACCGACGACGCCGAGGGCGAGATCCTCACCGAAACCATCGCCGCCGCCGTGACCGAGGATTCCATCCGGGCCGCTGCCGCGGCGCTGACCGGGGAAATCAGCCAGGTGCCCAGCAGCGTCTCGGCGATCAAGATCAATGGCGAACGCTCCTATGCCCGGGTCCGCTCCGGCGAGACCGTGAAGCTGCAGGCCCGGCCGGTGACCGTCCACCGCTTCGACATCCACGAGATCCGCCGGGTGCGTGCCGGCAAACTCCTGGACGTGGATGTGACGGTGGAGTGCTCCTCGGGCACCTACGTCCGGGCGCTGGCCCGGGACCTGGGCTCGGCTCTGGGGGTGGGCGGCCACCTGACGGCCCTGCGCCGCACGCGCGTGGGCCCGTTCGGCATCGAAGCCGCTGCCACGCTGGAAGAACTCGCCGAAGACCTCGCCGTGCTGGACCTGGACGACGCCGCGCGGGCGCTGTTCCCGGTTCGCGAACTCGACGCCGCCGAGGCCCTGGACCTGTCGCACGGCCGGCGCATCGCCGCGGGGCAGCAGGCCGCACCCGGTACGCCGCCGGCCGCGGCCTTCGCCCCGGACGGCCGTCTGGTGGCGCTGCTGGAGAACCGGGGCGTCCACGCCAAGCCGCTGCTGGTCTTCGCCCCGGGCCAGGAGGCGGGCGGCCGGTGATTGTGGACGGATTCTTCATCGCCGGGACCGTCGTCGCCCTGGTTTCCGTGCTGGTGTGCGTGGCGGCCGCCGTGATCCGGCAGCCGCCGAACGACATCACCATCCTCTCGGTGGCCGCGGTCGAGCTTTTCCTGCTGGTCTACGGGGTAGCCGCGGTCGTCCGCCAGGTCGGCGGGCAGGCCGTCGCCGGCGAGGTCTGGGAATTCTGGGGCTACTGGCTGACAGCGCTGCTGGTGCCGGTGGCCGCCTTCTGGTGGGCAATGCTCGAACGCAGCCGATGGAGCAACCTGGTCCTCGGCGCGGTGGGAATCACGGTCTTCGTCATGCTGTTCCGGATGGAACAGATCTGGGACGGGGCCCTGCCGGCCTGAGGAATGAGATGAAAGCGAATCGGATGCGAACAGAACACAGCGGCACCGGGGCGCGGACGGCCCCGGCTTCCGGAGCGGGACCGGACACCGGAACCAGATCCAGCGGTCCGGGACGGCTGCTGGTGGCGGTGTACGGGGTCTTCGCCCTCTCCGCCACGGCCCGCGCGGGCTACCAGATCGCCACCAAGTTTTCCGAGGCGCCGCTGGCGTACCTGCTCTCGGCGCTGGCCGCAGTGGTGTACATCGTGGCCACCGTCGCCCTGGCCAGGTCCGGCCCGCGCGCCTACTGGACCTGCGTGGCGGCCGTCAGCGTGGAACTTGCCGGCGTCCTGGCCGTGGGCCTGCTCAGCCTGCTGGACCCTGCCGCGCTGCCGCACGACACGGTATGGTCCGGCTTTGGCAAGGGGTACGGCTATGTGCCGCTGGTCCTGCCGGTCCTCGGCCTCTGGTGGCTGCGGCGGCACCGGCCCGGCGCGCGGCGGGCCGGCTGAACGCTCCGGCCGCCGCCGGCACGCAATATCCCCGCGATCGTCCATAATGGATAGCGGCATGCGGGAAGACCCGACAACGCCGACACCTTCAAACCACGCAAGGAGCGCACCGTGCACTACTGGAAAGACCTGGCCGAAGTACCGTCCGGCTATGGTCCGTCAGTGGTGACCCTGGGTAATTTCGACGGCGTGCACCGGGGCCACCAGCGCGTGTTGGAGACGCTGGTGGACACCGCGGCCCGGCATGACGCCAAGGCTGTGGCCATTTCCTTCGACCCGCATCCGGCACAGGTCCACCGTCCCGAGACGGCGCCGCCGCAGATCATGGGCCTGCAGGACCGGATCGAGGCGCTGGCCGAATCCGGCATCGACGGCCTGCTCATGATGCGCTACACGCTGGAGCTGGCCAGCAACACGCCGGAGGAATTCGTCCGCACCGTGATGGTCGAGACGCTCGGCACCTGCGCCGTCGTCATCGGCCACGACGTGCGCTTCGGCAAGGACAACTCCGGGGACCTGCGCACCATGCAGGAGCTGGGCGAGCATTTCGGCTTCGCCGTGCACGTCATCGAGGAATACAGCTCGCACCAGCCCGACGCGCCGGACATCCTGCACGGGGACCGCCGCTGCTCCTCCACCTGGGTCCGCGAGGCCCTGATGGAAGGCGACGTCGCCACCGCCGCGCAGGTGCTGGGCAGGCTGCACCGGGTCCGCGGGGAAGTGGTCCACGGGGATGCGCGCGGACGGGACCTGGGCTTCCCCACGGCCAATCTCTCCCCGGATTCCTCCGGACTGGTGCCGGCGGACGGCGTCTATGCCGGCTGGCTGATCGATGCCTCCGGCATCCGCTGGCCGGCGGCCATCTCGGTGGGCTCGAATCCCACGTTCGCCGGCGCCAGCCGCCGCGTGGAGGCCCATGTGATCGACCGGCCGGGCCAGGCGGTGGAGGATTTCAACCTCTACGGGCAGACCGTCGTGGTGGAGTTCGTCGCCCGGCTGCGTGGCATGGTCGCCTTCAACGGCCTGGACGAGCTGATCGCCCAGATGGCCCTGGACGTGGCGCAGACCCGGGCCCTGCTTTCGACAGACTGAGGGCGGCAAGGTAGACTTGTGTCCAAATTTGGCTGCGGTCCGTGGCGGCTGAATTTCTTTGCGCCTCCCCGCAGGTTTCCGGTTCAACCCGGCAGCTTCCTGCCGCGGCCGGCGCTCAGTACCCGGCAGCGAAGTGTTGTTCGGGCCTCACGGCACAACTTCTAGGAGTTACTGTGGCATTGGACGCCGCTGTCAAGCAGGAAATCATCAAGGCTTACGCCACCCACGAGGGCGACACGGGTTCTCCCGAGGTGCAGATCGCAGTTCTGTCCCGCCGCATCTCGGACCTGACGGAGCACCTGAAGATGCACAAGCACGACCATCACACCCGCCGCGGCCTGATGGCCCTGGTCGGCCGCCGTCGTCGCATGCTCGGCTACCTGCACGACACTGACATCAACCGCTACCGTTCGCTCATCGAGCGTCTCGGCCTGCGCCGCTAGCAGGATCCGCCGGGCGGCGCCCCTGTTGGGCGCCGCCCGGCGTTCCCACCGGTGCCGGATCCGGCACCGGCGCCGAACCCAACGGCGCACATCAAACAACTCAATAACCGAAAACAGAGGTGTCCGGCATCGCGGCACTCGCGGTCCTCGGTAGTGGTCTACGGGAGTGAAGTGCCCGTGGGCCTCGATCGAAGACCGGGTGTTGTACAGGTACTTCAGGCTATGCAGGGTATGCACAGGGACTGACCGGGCCTGGGCTGCTGCCGGTGCCTCCTCTCGATCAGGAAATGGAGGTGGCTCTCTTGGAGGGTCCCGAAATTCAGTTCTCCGAGGCCGTCATCGACAACGGCCGTTTCGGCCAGCGCGTCGTCCGGTTCGAAACCGGCCGCCTGGCACAGCAGGCAGCAGGTTCCGCGATGGTCTACATCGACGAAGAAACCGCCATGCTGTCCGCAACCACCGCCGGAAAGTCCCCGCGTGAGGGCTTCGACTTCTTCCCGTTGACCGTGGATGTCGAAGAGCGCATGTACGCCGCCGGCCGCATCCCGGGGTCGTTCTTCCGCCGGGAGGGGCGTCCCTCCACGGAGGCCATCCTCGCCTGCCGCCTCATGGACCGTCCGCTGCGTCCGGCGTTCGTCAAGGGCCTGCGCAACGAGGTCCAGATCGTGGTCACCGTCCTGGCCATCAACCCGGACGACCTCTACGACGTGGTCGCCATCAATGCCTCCTCCATGTCCACCCAGCTGTCCGGGCTGCCGTTCTCCGGCCCGATCGGCGGCGTCCGCGTGGCGCTGGTGGACGACGGCAACGGCGCGCAGTGGGTCGCCTTCCCGAAGTACTCGCAGCTCGAGAACGCCGTGTTCAGCATGGTGGTGGCCGGCCGCATCGCCGGTAACGATGACATTGCGATCATGATGGTCGAGGCCGAGGCCACCGACAACGCCTGGACGCTGATCAAGGAACGCGGCGCCACCGCCCCGACCGAAGAGGTCGTGGCCGAGGGCCTGGAGGCCGCCAAGCCGTTCATCCGGGCGCTGTGCGAGGCGCAGTCGGACCTGGCTGCCCGCGCCGCCAAGCCCACCGTGGAGTTCCCGGTCTTCAAGGACTACGAAGACGACGTCTTCGCCGCCGTCGAGGCCGCCGCCTCCGGCAAGCTGGTGGAGATCTTCTCGATCGCGGACAAGCAGGCCCGCAACGATGCCGCCGACGAGTTCAAGGCGGAGGTCCTCGGGCAGCTGGCCGGCACAGACGAGGCGGCCTTCGCCGGCCGCGAGCGCGAAGTCTCCGCGGCCTTCAACGCGGTGACCAAGCAGGTGGTGCGCCAGCGCATCCTCAAGGACCAGGTCCGCATCGACGGCCGCGGCCTGACGGACATCCGCAAGCTGACCGCCGAGGTGGAGGTGCTCCCGCGCGTGCACGGCTCGGCCATCTTCGAACGCGGCGAGACCCAGATCCTGGGCGTGACGACGCTGAACATGCTCAAGATGGAGCAGCAGATCGACTCGCTCTCGCCGGTCACCCGCAAGCGGTACATGCACAACTACAACTTCCCGCCGTTCTCCACCGGCGAGACCGGCCGCGTCGGGTCCCCGAAGCGCCGCGAAATCGGCCACGGCGCCCTCGCCGAGCGCGCCCTGGTGCCGGTGCTGCCCAGCCGCGAAGAGTTCCCGTACGCCATCCGCCAGGTCTCCGAGGCCCTCGGCTCCAACGGTTCGACGTCGATGGGCTCAGTCTGTGCCTCCACGCTGTCGCTGCTCAACGCGGGCGTGCCGCTGAAGGCGCCGGTGGCCGGGATCGCCATGGGCCTGGTCTCCGACCAGGTCGACGGCGAGACCCGCTACGCCGCGCTGACCGATATCCTCGGGGCCGAAGATGCCTACGGCGACATGGACTTCAAGGTGGCAGGCACCTCGGAGTTCGTCACCGCGATCCAGCTCGATACCAAGCTGGACGGCATTCCGGCCTCGGTGCTGGCGGCGGCCCTGAAGCAGGCCCGCGAGGCCCGGCTGCACATCCTCGGCGTGATCAACGCGGCGATCGACACCCCGGACGAGCTCTCCGAGTACGCCCCGCGGATCATTTCGCTGAAGATCCCGGTGGACAAGATCGGCGAGGTCATCGGCCCCAAGGGCAAGATGATCAACCAGATCCAGGAGGACACCGGCGCGGACATCTCGATCGAGGACGACGGCACCGTGCTGATCGGGGCGACCGACGGCACTTCCGCCGAGGCCGCCCGTGCCGCGGTCAACGCCATCGCCAACCCGCAGGTTCCCGAGGTGGGCGAGCGCTACCTGGGCACTGTCGTGAAGACCACCACCTTCGGTGCCTTCGTCTCCCTGACCCCGGGCAAGGACGGCCTGCTGCACATCTCCGAGCTGCGCAAGCTCGCCGGCGGCAAGCGCGTGGACAACGTCGAGGACGTCGTCTCGGTGGGCCAGAAGGTCCAGGTCGAGATCACCAAGATCGACGACCGCGGCAAGCTCTCCCTGGCTCCGGTCGTGGCCGAGGAGTCCGCCGAGGGTGAGAAGGCCGAAGCCGCGGCAGCAGCCGAGTAAGCATGACCGCCGTCGTCCTGCCGCTGGCCGGCAGCCTCAACAAGGCCGATTCCGACGTGATCGGCGGCACGGATCCCACGCTCGTCCACGGCGAGCCGGGCGGCGCCATCGTGCGCCGCTCGGTGCTGCCGGGGGGAGTGCGGGTCCTGACCGAGGCCATGCCCGGCCAGCGGTCGGCGACGATCGGCTTCTGGATCGCTGTCGGTTCAAGGGACGAAGCCGAGGGCCAGCACGGCTCGACCCACTTCCTGGAGCACCTGCTGTTCAAGGGCACGCGGCGGCGCACGGCGCTGCAGATCGCCTCGGCCTTCGATGAGGTCGGCGGGGAATCCAATGCGGCCACCGCGAAGGAAAGCACCTGCTACTACGCGCGGGTGCTGGACACCGACCTGCCGATGGCGATCGACGTCATCGCGGACATGGTCACCTCCGCCGTGCTGGACCCGCAGGAACTGGAGCAGGAACGGGCCGTCATCCTCGAAGAGATCGCCATGGACAATGACGATCCCTCCGATGTCTGCCATGAGATGTTCGTGGCGGCGGTGCTGGCCGGGCATCCGCTCGGCCGCCCCATCGGCGGCACCCCGGAAGCCATCCAGGCCGTGCCCCGGGAGGCCGTCTGGGACCATTACCGGCGCTACTACCGGCCGGAGGAACTGGTGGTCACCGCTGCCGGCGGGCTGGACCACGAGGCAGTCTGCAGGCAGGTGCTCGAGGCGCTGCGCGATGCCGGCTGGGAACTGGAGGAGGGCCGGCATCCGGTGCCGCGGCGGGCCACCGGAAGGGCGCAGATCTCCTCGCGGCCGGGCATCCACGTCTACCGGCGCCCGGTGGAGCAGGCCAACATCGTGGTCGGCTGCCAGGGCATCGTGGCCACCGACGAACGCCGCTTCGTGATGAACGTGCTCAATGCCGTGCTCGGCGGCGGCATGTCCTCGCGGCTGTTCCAGGAGGTGCGCGAGAAGCGGGGCCTGGTCTACTCCACCTATTCCTTCTCCGGCGCCTACGCGGATGCCGGCTACTTCGGCATGTACGCCGGCTGCACGCCGTCGAAGACCCGGCAGGTCATCGAACTGCTCGGGACGGAGCTGGACAAGCTGGCCGCGGACGGGATCGGTGCCGAGGAACTGCGCAAGGCCGTCGGCCAGCTCTCCGGCGGGATCGTACTGTCGCTGGAGGACACCGGGTCGCGGATGTCGCGGCTGGGCCGGGCCGAGCTGGTCTCCGGTGAGTTCCTGGATGCCGACGAGTCCCTCGCACGGATCCGCGCGGTCACTGCGGGGCAGGTGCAGGAGCTGGCCCGGGAACTGGCCGGCGCTCCGCGTACCGTGACGGTGGTCGGGCCGTTCGACAGCCCCGCGGATTTCGGGCTCTAGCCGTCTGCCGCGCCGGAGCCGGCGAGGCCGGCTACGCAGCGCGCCATCCGCCGGCTCCTGCCGGGACGGAGCTTGTCCCGGTACGAGTCGACCGCCGGGTCCGGCTTACTTCTGCGCGTCCGGGCCGGACGTGGCCGTACCGCCCGGGTCGACGGCGGGGCCGGCGTACCGTCCTGGGATCCTGCCGGGCGGCACCTGCCATGCGTTCCCGTCCGGCCGTTCCGGACTACCTGCGGGCAGGTTGGCCCGGACCCGGCATTACCCTCCGGCGAAGGGCGGCAGGATGTCGATGACGTCCCGGTCATCCAGCACTGCCGCATGGTCCTTGAGCACTATCTCGTTGCGCAGGAAACTGCTGCGGGCCAGCACCGCCGGCAGCGCCGGGGCTCCGGCCGCGGCCGGGACCGGATGATCGCGCGCCAGCAGCTCCAACACGTCCGCCAGGGTGGCGCCCGCGGGCAGGGGCAGGGTCTGTTCCTCCACGCCGGCCGCTGCCTTGGCAGCGCCGAAATACCTGATGATCATCTAACCGCCTATCGCGCTCATGGTGCGGTCGGGCTGGACATAGTCCGCGTCCCCCAGACCGGTGTGGTCCATTCCGTGGGCCCGGGGCTTGGCCCACATGGCCTCGCGCCAGCGGACGGCGACGTCCTCGTCCGTGGCGCCGCCGCGCAGCAGGGCGCGCAGGTCCGTTTCCTCATGTGAAAACAGGCAGGAGCGCACCCGGCCCTCGGCCGTAATCCGGGTGCGCCGGCAGTCGGCGCAGAACGGCTCGGTCACCGAGGCAATGATCCCCACGGTGCCGGCGGGCGTATCCGCGCCGTCCCGGCGGACCTGCCAGCGTTCGGCGGGAGCGCCGTCGCGCTGCCGCGGATCCGCGGTGAGCCCGAAGCCGCCGGCCTCGAGCAGGGCGCAGATCTCCGCGGCGGTCACCATGTTTTCCCGGGTCCAGCCATGGTCCGCATCCAGCGGCATCTGCTCGATGAACCGCAGCTCGTAGCCGCGGTCCAGGGCCCAGTCCAGCAGCCGCGGCGCCTCCAGGTCATTGATTCCGCGCATCAGCACGGCATTGATCTTCACCGGACCCAGCCCGGCCCTGCCCGCCGCCTCGAGGCCGGCCAGCACACGGTCCAAAAACGGCCGCCGGGTGAGCCGGGCAAAGGTCTGCGCGTGCAGCGAGTCCAGCGAGACATTGATCCTGGTCAGACCGGCCTCCTTGAGCCGGCGGGCCTGCTTGTCCAGGCCCAGGCCGTTGGTGGTCAGCGAGACCGGCAGCTGGGGATGGTTGCGCCGGACGCCGGCAATGATGTCCGCCAGTCCCGCCCGCACCAGCGGCTCCCCACCGGTCAGCCGCAGCTCGCGCACGCCCAGCAGCTCCACCCCGATGCGCACCAGGCGGATGATTTCCGCGCCCGTGAGCACCTGCTCCTTCGACAGCCAGTCCAGTCCGTCCGCAGGCATGCAGTAGGTGCAGCGCAGGTTGCACTTGTCCGTCAGCGAGATCCGCAGGTCCGTCGCCGTGCGGCCGAAACGGTCCGGCAAACCCGGCAGCTCCGGCGGGGCGGGCCGGGCAACCCTCGGCAGGCCCAGATTAACGCTCATATACCGAGGGTACGTCAGCAGGTCAAATGCCGCTTCGCGGTGAAGTGGGGCCTGCCGACGGGCCGGCCGGGCCCGGGCCTACCGTTGACGGTGTGCGCCGGGCCGCCGGAGACTGGAAGCGGCGGGGAGTCCGCCAACGGTCCGGAGCAGGAGGCCCGATGGTGTCCCGGAGCGGGGCGGCCGCGGCCGGAGCCGTGGAGATCGGAA
>NZ_JBHTML010000130.1:0-12502 GCF_042679445.1 Arthrobacter sp. GCM10027362 | reverse complement strand
CTCTCACCCGGCACCACATAGGTCCGCTGCACCCCGTGCGCGGCCAGCGAGTCCACAATCACATGCCCGGCCGACTTGCAGCCCGCCCCTTCCGTGTTCCAAGCGGTGTTTGTGCCTTCGGTCGTGGTCTGCGTCATCTGCTGATCTTTCTTATTGTCTGGCTGCGGGTGGATATTTGGGCTTGGGAATGGCGGAATTCCGTGCTGGAGCTCAGTCCGTCTCCGGCCCTGAGCAGAACGAGCAACCCTCGTCGCAATCCAGCGGGACGGTGACGGCCCGGTTCTTCCCAACCGGAAATTGGTGTAGTGGATCGCCGGCAGTGGCGCTCATGATCATCGCAAAATCCCGGCGGCGTGCCGCGGGCTGGACATGCCGTGCCGTTTCAATTACTTCCAAGGTGACAACGTTGGTATGGGCTTGGGCAAAGGTCGGCACAGGGAGGTCCTCGGAGACCTGATCAGGCCAGGTCATGGTCTTCGAAATAGAGTCCCATCCACGGCGCGCAGGTCAGGGTTCCGGAACCGTCGGCCTGATGTGGGCTGCTTGTTTGCGGTGCGGCCGGACAATTGACGGGGACCGTCCGGCGGGCACGTCCGAAGGCGCTGGCAAGAATGCGGTGCATGGTGCTCATGGTGTGCTCCTGGCGTATTGCTCTTGAGGGAAACTGTGGTCTTGGGAAGCATCCGGCGGGGAGATTCCCATCGTCTCCCTGCTTATTTATTTTGAACGTGGTGTTCATTTTATGAACGTATCCCATTGTGGCCGGTTTCACATCGTTTGGCAAGGGTTCCGGTAAGGGTTATGCATGCCCTACTTGGGGGAGCGGCAACACCATGCCGACTAAGGACACTGAGGCATCGGCCCTCGCTGGCTCTGGTTCACGGGAACAGACAGGCGTAGCGTCGATTAGAGCGGTGAACGAAGCGCCGGGAACCTGTCGGCGAATGTGCCTGGCAGTAAACGGGCGCGCTGCCGCATCATGCCGATCCGCGTGGAGGAGCCGGAAATGGCTGGATGGAATGCTGACACAGCTGCCGGGCCGCTGGGTGCCGGGACGGTGACCTTGGTGGAGGGATCGTCCTTCTGCATTTCCTCGGCGAACGGGGACATCCATCCCGAGCTGCCGCACGGTGTTTTCCATCAGGACACGCGCATCCTGTCCCGCTGGAACCTGACGGTCAACGGCCAGCCCGTGGAGCCGCTGGCGGCGGAGACGAAGGAGCCCTACCGGGCGCTGTTTGCCGGCCGGGTGCCGCGCTCGGACGGCTATGCGGACAGCCCGCTGCTCGTGGAGCGGCAGCGCGAGGTGGGGGCGGGCATCCTGGAGCAGGTCACGGTCCGCAACTACTCCCTGAAACCGGTTGAATGCGAAATTCGCCTCAATGTCGAGGCGGACTTCGCGGACCTCTTCGAGGTGAAGGAAGCGCGCATCCAGCGGCAGTGGGACGAGACGCGGCAGCCCGACGGTGATTCGCTGACCATCCGGGCCGCGTGGCAGGATGTCCACAAGGGCGTCGTCATTACCGCCGACGGCGCCAATGCCACAGCCGAAGCCCTGACTCGCGTTGTAGTGATCCCGGCGCAAGGGCACTGGAGCATCCGTTTGAGCGTGGTGCCCACTGTTGACGGCAAGAGCCCTGTGGCGCCGTTTGTCCATCCTGCTCCGGACGAAATGTCCCCGCGGGACCGGCGCCGGCAGGAGTGGGTGGCCAGGATCCCGGTCGTGCGGATGGGCAACCGCTCGATCGAACGGACCCTGCGGCGCAGCTACGACGACCTGGGTGCACTGCGGATCGAGGACCCGGAGCACCCTGACCGGGTGGTGGTGGCCGCCGGGGCGCCCTGGTTCATGACCCTGTTCGGCCGGGACTCGCTCTTGGCCTCGGAGATGGCGTTGCCGGTGGATCCGTCCCTGGCCCTGGGAACCCTGCAGACGCTGGCCGACCGCCAGGGCCAGGTGGTGGACCCGATGAGCGAGGAGGAGCCGGGCAAGATCCTGCACGAGGTCCGGCTCGGTGTCTCCGGCGGCCTGTCCCTGGGCGGCAAGTCCGCCTATTACGGCAGCGTCGACGCGACGCCGCTGTTTGTGATGGCACTGGGTTCCGTCAGCCGCTGGGGCTTTGCCGCTGAGACCATTGCCGCGCTGCTGCCGCACGCGGACCGTGCCCTCGAGTGGATCGAGCGCTACGGGGACCGCGACGGCGACGGGTTCGTGGAGTACCAGCGCCTGAACGACCAGGGGCTGGTCAACCAGGGCTGGAAGGACTCCTGGGACGGGATCAACTTCGCCGACGGCACCCTGGCCGAGCCGCCCATCGCCCTGTGCGAGGTGCAGGCGTACGTCCACGGTGCGTACATGGCCCGGGCCTGGATGGCCTACGACGCCGGCGACGTGGAACTGGCCGCCGAGCTGCGGGACCGCGCGGCGCGGCTGAAGCGGCGGTTCAACGAGCAGTTCTGGCTGCCGGACAAGGGCTACTACGCTATCGCCCTGGACAGGGACAAGCGCCCGGTGGACGCGTGTGCCTCCAATATGGGCCACTGCCTGTGGTTTGGCCTGGTCGACGAGGACAAGGCCCCGCTGGTGGCCGGGCGGCTGATGTCCCCGGAAATGTTCAGCGGCTGGGGCGTGCGCACCCTGGCCACGGACATGGGCGCCTACAACCCGGCCAGCTACCACAACGGCTCGGTCTGGCCGCACGACAACGCGCTGATCGCAGCCGGCCTGCTGCGCTACGGCTTCGTGGCAGAGGCGCAGCGGATCGCCACGGCCCTGCTGGAGGCGGCCGACTACTCGGACGGGAGGCTGCCGGAACTGTTCTGCGGCTTTGACCGGGAGCAGTTTGCCGTCCCGGTGCCCTACCCGACCGCGTGCTCGCCGCAGGCCTGGGCCGCCACCACCCCGATCCTCCTGGTGACCAACCTGATGCGCTACGACGCGTACGTCTCCCTGGGCGGCCTGTGGCTGGACCCGGTGCTCCCGGAGTCCTTCGGCGACCTGCACATCACCAACGCACCCACGGGCGCCGGACCGGTCACCATCGATGCGGCCGGTACCAGCGCCACGGTCCATAACCTGCCCGAGGGCATGGTCCTCCACCGCGGACACCGGCCCTGGATCACCGAACTCGTGGAGCAGGCCAAACTGCGCCCGGAGAAGTAGGGGTGTTCAGCGTCCTGGCGTGCCTGGCCTCAGGGCTTCTCGCCCCGAAAGCCCGCCCGCAAGTTGAATCCGCAAATCGCGGCAGCATGGCATTCCAGGCTCAGCGGCCCTGTATCGGCTCAAGCCGTCGTTACAGGATCCGCCTCTGCCGGACGACCTCGTGAATCGGTGCGCTGATCGGGCAGGACATGCGGTTACCATCCTGTTCCCCTCGTAACGCACCGCAGTATTGAGTGGCCGCACCACGGGGAGTAGCGTGGCCCAATCGGCAACCCGTATCCCCTCACTCCGGAGCGACCATGTCATATGTGAGACGCCGGCTCGCTGCCATCACGGCGGCTCTGGCTATAAGCGTGACCAGCGGCGCCGTTATCAGCCCCGCGTTCGCCGATCAGCGGCAGGCCGTAAAGACCCCGACCGCCACGGGGTACGGCGGCGCGGTAAGTACCGTGGACCCGGAGGCATCCGCAGCGGCGATCGAAGTCCTCCGCAAGGGCGGCAACGCGGTGGACGCCGCCGTCGCTGCAGCCGCCACTCTGGGCGTGACCGAGCCGTACAGCGCCGGGATCGGCGGTGGCGGCTACTTCGTGTTCTACAACGCGAAGACCGGCCAAGTCGGCACCATCGACGGCCGTGAAACGGCACCGGCAGCGATGCCGCACGATGCGTTCATCGACCCGGCGACCGGCAAGCCGTACCGCTTCACACCGGAGCTTGTCACCAGCGGCGTCTCCGTAGGCGTGCCCGGCACGCCGGCCACTTGGGAACGCGCACTCGACCGCTGGGGAACTTTGAGCCTTGGCGATGCCCTCAAGCCTGCCATCAACGTCGCGACCCGCGGCTTCGAGGTCGACGAAACGTTCCGCCAGCAGACCCTCGACAACAAGGTCCGCTTCGCGGCCTTCACCTCGACGAGCAGCCTCTTCCTCCCGGGCGGCGACGCACCCGCCGTCGGCAGTATCTTCCGGAACCACGACCTCGCCAAGACGTACCGGCTCCTCGCGAAGCAGGGCACCCGCGCCTTCTACCACGGGCCGCTCGCGGCGGAGATCGCGGCCACCGTCCAGGATCCGCCGAAGACAGCCACCACCACCCTGCCCGTCCCGCCCGGCCACATGACGGCGGCGGACCTCGCCACCTACCGTGCCCTGGATCAGGCACCGACACACGTGGACTACCGCGGCCTGGATGTCTACGGCATGGCGCCGTCGAGCAGCGGGGGAACCACCGTCGGCGAAGCGTTGAACATCCTGGACACGTTCAACCTTTCCGA
The DNA here is from genome assembly GCF_042679445.1 of Arthrobacter sp. GCM10027362. Classification (NCBI taxonomy): domain Bacteria; kingdom Bacillati; phylum Actinomycetota; class Actinomycetes; order Micrococcales; family Micrococcaceae; genus Arthrobacter; species Arthrobacter sp. GCM10027362. The sequence goes on along the minus strand of NZ_JBHTML010000130.1, from coordinate 8,066 downwards.
AATGTCCGCCTCCGGCGCCCTGCACCACTACCTCGAGGCGAGCGCGCTTGCCTTCGCCGACCGCGGCAAGTACGTGGGCGACCCTGCTTTTGTCCAGGTCCCCACCGCCGCCCTCACCGACCCGTTGTTCGGCAAGGAGCGCGCGTGCCAGATCGACCCGCGGCGGGCGGCGGTGAAGCCGGTCGCACCTGGGGAGGTGTCCTCGTACGACGGCGTGTGCCCGGCTGCCGCTGCGCCGCCGGCTGACGAGAAGGACACCGAGAACGTCTCGACGACCAACCTGACGGTCGCGGACAAGTGGGGAAACGTGGTCGAGTACACGCTCACGATCGAGCAGACCGGCGGATCCGGCATTGTGGTGCCCGGCCGCGGGTTCCTGCTCAACAACGAGCTGACCGACTTCTCGACCGTGTATGACCCGGCCGACCCGAACCGGATCGATCCGGGAAAGCGCCCCCGCTCCTCGATGTCGCCGACCGTCATCCTCAAGGACGGCAAGCCCTTCCTCGCGCTCGGCTCGCCGGGTGGCTCGACAATCATCACCACCGTCCTGCAGACGATCCTGAACCGGGTGGATCTGGGGATGGACATCCCGGAGGCGATCGCGGCGCCGCGTGCGTCGCAACGAAACACCCCCAGCGTCACGGCCGAGCCGGAGTTCATCACGGCGTACGGAAGCCGGCTGGCACCATACGGCCACAAGCTCACGCCGGCGGGGGACGCGTTCAGCTCCGCCGCGGAGATCGGTGCGGCGACCGCAATCGAGTTCCTGCCCGACGGGCGCATGGTCGCCGCGGCCGAGCCCGTGAGGCGCGGGGGCGGGTCGGCAATGGTAGTCAAACCGATGCGTTGAGCCCGGCGGTGTCCGGGTGAAATGCTCCGGAAATCGCCTAACCGGAGCTCTGCCCGGTACGGACGCGTGGCCGGAACAGCTCGGCCGCGCCGGGCCCGGCCACCCGGCCGACGGCCTCCCCGGTGGCCGGGGCCCTGATCTCCCCCCGGCCCCGGCCACCGGCTGTTGCCCGTTCAGAGGCGTTTGATGCCGATCCAGTGGTCGGTGGTGAATTCGCCGATGGCCCAATCGCCGTTGAAGCGGCCCAGACCGGAGTTCCGTTCGCCGCCGAACGCGACGTGGGCCTCGTCCTGGACGGGCATCTCGTTGACGTGGGTCATCCCGGCCTTCACCTGCTGGGCGAACCGGACCCCGCGGTCGAGGTCCTGGGTGAAGACGGAGCTGGCAAGGCCGAAGACGTGCGCGTTGGCCAGCTGAAGGGCGTGCGCCTCGTCGTCGGCCTTCAGGATTCCGACGAGGGGTCCGAAGATTTCCTCGCGGGCGATCTCCATACCCGGGGTGACGTCGGCGAACACATGCGGGGGCACGACCCGTCCCTGGATCTGTCCGTCCAGGACCACGCGGGCGCCTTCGGCCCGGGCCGTTTCGATTTTGGTCCGAAGGGTCTCCAGCTGGCTGTTATTGACCACGGGGCCGACGAGGGTGTGCTGGTCTGCGGGGTCGCCGAAGGGCACCGCCGCGGCGGCGGCGCGGAAGCGCTCAACGAACTCGTCGTAGACCGGGGCCTCGACGATGATCCGGTTCACGGCCATGCAGATCTGTCCCTGATGCAGGAACTTGCCCGTCACGGCCGCCTGCACGGCCGCGTCCAGGTCGGCGTCGGCCAGGACCACGAAGGGGCTGTTGCCGCCCAGTTCCAGGGCCACGTGCTTGAGGTGTTCGCCGCCGGTGGCCAGGCGCCCGACGTTCTTGCCCACCGGGGTGGAGCCGGTGAAGGAGATCAGCGACGGCACCGGATGGGACACGAAGTCGTCGCCGATCTCGGAGCCGGCGCCGACGACGACGCTCAGCACCCCGCCCGGCAGGCCTGCCTCCTCGAAGATCCGGGCCAGGATCAGCCCGCCGGTCACCGGGGTGTCGCTGGCGGGCTTGATGACCACGGCGTTGCCCAGGGCCAGGGCCGGAGCCACCGAGCGCTGGGACAGGTGCAGCGGGAAGTTCCAGGGGCTGATCACCCCGACCACGCCCAGCGGTTTGCGGTAGACGCGGTTCTCCTTGCCGGGGGAGTTGGATTCGAGGATGCGTCCGTGGACACGGGTCGGAAAGGAGGATGCCTCCAGGGTTATCCCGGCGGCCAGGGAGACTTCGACCCGGGCCTTGCCGATGGCGGAGCCGGACTCCATCACGAGCCAGTCGGTGATCTCGTCGCGGCGCTCTTCCAGTAGTTGTGCCGCACGCATCATCACGCGGGCGCGGGCGGCAGGTGACCGGGCGGCCCAGTCCTTCTGTGCCTGCTCGGCTGCCCGGTAGGCATCGTCCAGGTCTTCGGCCGAGGCCTGGCGGATGGTGGTCAGCACCGTGTCGTCGTAGGGGTTGGTGTCGGTCAAGATTTTGGCGGAGCATCCCTCCCGCCATTGACCGGCGATGTACTGCAGGTTCACGGGTTGGCCGGCGAAGGTGGCGGCGGATTCAAGGGTGGTTTTGGTCATGGGTGTTGTTCCTGTTCAGGGTCGTCGGGTGTTTCAGTCGGCATCGGCCGCTGCAGCCGCCGGCAGCGGAGGCCGGGCGGTGGTCAGGGCGCCGCTGGCCGGGCGGAACGCGGTGGGCCAGATACCCTGGCGTCCCGGGGAGAGGATGCCGTTGGGGTCCAGGGCGTCCTTGAGGCGTTGGTTGAGCCGGCGCCCCGCGTGGTCGTTGAAGTCGAACTGTTCGGCGATCAGGTCCATGAACTCCAGGTGCCCCCGGTATTCGCCGTAGCCGAGCGCGGCAGTTTCCCGGATCATCGCCGCCGTTGCCTCGAAGGTCCGGTCGATGTCGTTGGTGTCACCCGCGTTGTAGAGGACCAGGGCGAACAGCTGCATGCTGCGGGCGGTCAGGGCGAACGCCTCGCCGAAATCGCGCCCCAGTCCCTGGCCGCAGTGGCGCTCGAGGATGTTGTGGAGCGTCCGCCCGTCGTCGCCGGTGAGCGGGGAGATCGGGGCGAACGCCACGTGGCCGGTGTGCTCGAACCCGTACCAGTTGAGGAAGTTGAGCAGGTCCATGTTCGGGATGCCGGCCATGGCCTGGTCGGGCGGGAACACGTCCTCCACACGCGCGTCGCCGGGGTATTCGCGGGCCACCAGGCGTGCCCCGCCGATGTGGGCGATGGCCTGTTCAATGAGGCGCTGCTGGACGTCCATCAGCTCGGGCGTCCCGTAGAGGCCGATGCGGGCGTTCCAGTTGCCCAGCCCGAACCGCTCGCGCATGATGGCGCGGACCTCGTCATTGACCGGCTCCTTCCCCTCGTGCCAGTCCTTCTTGACGGACTGGGTGGGCACGACCGCCATGAGGCTCATAATGGTGACCCGGTTGGTGATGGTGCGGTCCATCAGCAGCGGGCGGATGGCGTCGATGAGCTGGTAGCAGCTCTCGTCGGTTTCGCAGTGGATCCACACGGCCCGCCAGGCCTCGGGGCGGGGCATCAGCCACAGGCCCATCTTCGTGACGATCCCGAAGTTGGACTGCATGAACATCTGGTCCAGGCGCGGGCCGAAGCCGCGGGGATGGGTGTGGAAGTTTCGGCTGTTGGCCTGCGCACCCATCCCGGTGCGCACCAGGTCCCCGTCGGGCAGGACGACTTCCATGCCGCAGACCTGGTCGGCGTGTTCCCCGTAGGGGGTGTAGCCGACGCCGTGCTCCAGCGTGTTGCCGATCACCGATCCCCAGCTCAGGTCCGGCACGTCGGTCCACAGTGCGTAGCCGTTCTCGATCAGGTGCGCGTTGAGCTCGGCGAAGCTGACGCCCGGCTCGACGACGGCGTAGCCGAACGTCTCGTTCACTTCCAGGACGCGGTTCATCCGGCGCAGGTTGACAATGATGGAACCGGCCAGGCGTGGAGCGGAGCCGCCGTAGCCGTTGTTGCGGCCCTGGGACCCGGTCCAGAGCGGCACTTTGTGTTCGTTTGCAATCCTGACGATTTCCCGGACCTCTTCGACGTTTCCGGGCTGCAGCACGTAGGAGCCGCGGCTGCGCGGCTGCTCCAGGTTGTCGTAGGGGTCGCTGAACTCCCGGGCGAGGACTTCACCGTCCAGCACCCACTCGCTGCCGATGGCGGCCTCGAAATCGGGGCGGGCACGTTCTGCACGATCAACAATGTCCAAAGTCAGTTCCTTCTCTTGGCTGATAGCTGGTGGCTGGTGGCGGTCAGGCGGCCTTGGCGGCGCGCTCCTGCTGGACGACGTCCTTGCGCCAGGCCTGGTACTTCGGCGACTGCAGGACCTCGGAGGTGGGCGTCTTCGGATCGGGCAGGAAGTGGTCCTGGGCGAAGAAGATGACCTGGAAGATGCGGTGGAATATCCATCTGCCGACAGGGTTGGGGTCCTCCATCCCGTGGCGCTTCCGGACCGCCGGCGACGCGAAGGAAAGCACCAGGGTCCGGCCGACCCGGTGCAAGGGACGGGGCAGGAACCGTTCGTTGAACTGCCTGATCATTGCCTCGCACACCTGCCGACCTGTCGGCGTGTACTCGTACTGGCGCCGCTCGTAGTCCTCCGCCAACTCCAGCAGACCCTCGTAGCTGTCCGGGTACGAATGTACCTGTCCGTTCGGTCCGGTCATCTGGGCGGTGATGTCGCGCCAGAAGTGGTGCCAGGCGATCTGCACGTTGCGCGGTTGGCGGGGAGCCCCGACCAGGTCGCGCATCCGGTCCGCGCCGCAGGCAAGGTTCGCTACCGTGAAGAGCCACTCGTCGTTGTCCCTGAAGGATTGCGGGAACTTGTCGTAGAGGTGGGCGTGGAGACGGTTGAGCCGCTTCAGCGATGCCTGCACGTCCGGGTGGGAGGGGCCGTCGAAGAACCACTGCCAGAAAAACTTCACGGTGTCCAGGTACCGGGTCTGGGGTTTGCTGTCGGCCTTGCCGGTCCCGGCGATCGCGTCGGAGCCTCCCGGCGGCACAGTGTTGGCCATGAATCCGGTGGCGTAGTTCAGGTTCATCACGAAGTCGTTGAGCTTGTACTCCGCGATCAGGTGCACGATCCGCTCGTAGTCGGTCTCGGGGTCGAGCCGGGCAATTTCTTCGTCCACCCAGCGGCGGGACCGGCGGGACAACCCGGCCGCCGGGCCGCCAGGTTCCGTCGTCGTCACAGCAGGCGACCCGCTGTGTGCGGTGGTGTCGTCATACATCGTGTGTCCTTTCTGCCGGGCTTCCGGCCGTTCGGTCTCCACGAGTATGACCGGGCACACATTAGGGGCACAAAGTCCCATAAGCACTCAGATTCAGCGGTGAAATCAATAAGGCCTCTACACTGGGAACGTGTTGGCGAACTTCACCCTCAAGCAGCTCACTTATTTCGTCGGTGCGGCCGAAGCGGGCACCACCTCCGCTGCGGCCGAACGCTTTTTCATGAACCAGTCCTCGATGTCGGCGGCCCTGACCGAGCTGGAGGCCGCCCTGGGGGTGCAGCTGTTCATCCGCCGCCGCGGCAAGGGCCTGGAACTGACGAACACCGGCCGGGCCCTGCTGCCCGAGGCCCGCCGGCTGGTCCGTAACGCCGAGGAGTTCGGCGGACGTGCCGGGACCCTGCAGAACCGGCTCAGCGGACGGCTCGTCGTCGGATGCTTTGACACCATCGCCCCCGCGGTCCTGCCGCCCCTGCTGCACAGGTTCCGTAACCGCCACCCCGACGTCGAGGTCGACTTCCTCGAGGGCGGGCAGGCGGAACTGCAGGCCGCCCTGTTCGACGGCCGTATCGAGCTGTCGATCATGTACGACTATGACCTGCCAGCGGGGCTGGAACGCGCTGTTGTATACCAGCCCGTGCCCCACATCCTGGTCTCCACGGAGCACCCCTCGGCGGCACGGTCCGAGGTGTCCCTCCAGGAGGTTGCCGGGGATCCCTTCATCATGATCAAGACCTCGCCCGCCCGTCCGCTGATCATGCAGGCGTTCGCAGCTGCCGGGGTGACCCCGAATATCCGCTTCAACTCCGGCAACTTCGACCACATCAGGTCCCTGGTGCAGGAAGGCATGGGTTATTCCATGATCTCCCAAGCCCCCGGGGCCACCCCCGCGCACTGGACGCACGACGTCGTCGCCATTCCCATCAGCGACCCGGTCCCGCCCGCCTACGTCGTGATCGCCAGCGTCCCCCAGGCCCGGCTCACCCGCCGGGCCCAGGCGTTCCGGGACTTCTGCCTCCACCCGGGCCCGATCGGAAGTCCCGCCGGTGCCGCGGACTGGTCTGCGGGCAAGCCTCCCGGCAGGTCGTAGGCAGGACACGGAGGGACGGCCGGCGCCACCCCGGGTGTCCAATTTGCCCCGACCCGGCTGGCAGGGCGTTCCCGGTATGGCAGGTCAGAGTGCGGCCGGGGGTCAGACCAGCGTTGAGTTGTCGATGACGAAGCGGTAGCGCACGTCGGAGGCCAGGACCCGGTCGAAGGCCTCGTTGATTTTCTCGGCCGGGATGAGTTCGATCTCGGCGCCGATGCCGTGTGCGGCGCAGAAGTCGAGCATTTCCTGGGTCTCGCCGATGCCGCCGATCATTGAGCCGGCGTAGGCGCGGCGGCCGCCGATGAGCGAGAAGACGTTGAGGCTCAGCGGCTCCGCCGGGGCCCCGACGTTGACGAGCGTGCCGTCCACCGCAAGCAGGCCCAGGTAGGCGTCGACGTCGATGCGGGCGCTGACGGTGTTGAGGATCAGGTCGAACGTACCGGCGAGCTGTTCGAACGTGGCCGGGTCGCCGGTGGCCCGGTAGTGGTCGGCGCCCAGCCGCAGCGCGTCCTCCTGTTTCTTCAGCGACTGCGACAGCACCGTGACCTCGGCGCCCAGGGCGTGGGCGATCTTCACCGCCATGTGCCCCAGCCCGCCAAGGCCGACGACGGCGACCTTCCTGCCGGGGCCGGCGCCCCAGCGGCGCAGCGGGGAGTAGGTGGTGATGCCCGCGCACAGCAGCGGCGCGGCCGCGGCGAAGTCGATGCCCTCGGGCACGCGCAGGACGAAGCCGGCGTCGACCACCACGTGGGTGGAGTAGCCGCCCTGGGTGATGGTGCCGTCCCGGTCGGTGCCTCCGTAGGTGGGCACCATGCCCTGAAGGCAGTACTGTTCATCCCCGTTGCGGCAGTTGGTGCACTGCCCGCAGGAGTTGACCATGCAGCCGACGCCGACCCGGTCCCCGACCCGGTGGCCGGTGACTTCGGAACCGGTCCCGGCGACAATGCCCACGATCTCGTGGCCGGGCACCAGGGGTAGGGCTGGGGCCCCCAGTCGCCGTTGACGGTGTGGATGTCGGAGTGGCAGATGCCGGCATACCTGATCTCGATGAGCACGTCGCGGGGCCCGACCTCACGGCGTTCGACCGTGGTCGGCACGAGGGGCTCGGCCGCGGCGGGGGCTGCATAGGCGTTGACGGCGGACATGGTGTTCTCCTTTGGGTTGTTGCGAAGGGGGATAGAAAGCCCTTTCCCGCAGGAAAGGGCCGGAACCGGGCGGTGGTGTCAAAGGGTGAGCAGGACCTTGGTGGCGCGGCGCTCGTCCATGGCCTTGTACCCCTCGGCGGCCTGGTCGAGGGGCAGGGTGAGGTCGAAGACCTCGCCGGGGTTGATCTCGCCGCTCATGATGAGGTCGATCAGCTCGGGCAGGAAGCGGCGCACCGGTGCCGGCCCGCCGTGCAGGTGGATGCCGGAGAAGAAGAGCTCGAGTCCGTCGAGGGAGACGTCGTGCGAGACGCCGACGTAGCCGACGTGGCCGCTGGGCCGGGTGGCGCGGATGGCCTGCATCATGGACTCCTGGGTGCCGACGGCCTCGATGACCGAGTGTGCGCCGAGCCCGTTCGTGAGCTCCTTGATCTTGGCCACGCCCTCGTCCCCGCGTTCTTCGACGATGTCGGTGGCGCCGAACCGCTTCGCCAGGGCCTGGCGGTCGGGGTGGCGGCTCATTATGATGATGTGCTCGGCGCCGAGCCTGCTGGCGGCCAGGATGCCGAGCAGCCCGACCGCGCCGTCGCCGACGACCGCAACCGTCTTGCCGGGGCCGGCCTCGGCCGCGACGGCGGCGAACCAGCCGGTGCCGAGCACGTCC
>NZ_JBHTML010000129.1:0-12510 GCF_042679445.1 Arthrobacter sp. GCM10027362 | reverse complement strand
TGCCGCCGCGGAGCGTCCGGTCTTCGTGGCTGGCCGGGGCGGGCGCGGTGCCCGGGACCAGCTGCGTGAGCTGGCCGCGCAGGCCGGGGCGCTGGTGGCCACCTCGGCCGTGGCCAAGGGCCTGTTCAACGGCGAGGACTTCAACCTGGGTATCTCCGGCGGATTCTCCACCCCGCTGGTGGCCGAGCTGATCAGCGGGGCGGACCTGGTGGTGGGATTCGGCTGCGCACTGAACATGTGGACCATGCGGCACGGCACGCTGATCGGTTCCGCGGCCAAGGTGGTGCAGGTGGACCTGGAGGATTCGGCACTGGGAGCCAACCGCCCGGTGGATCTGGGCGTGCTCGGCGACAGCGCGGAGACGGCCGCAGCGGTGCTCGAGGTGCTGCGTGGCCGGGGGGCTGCCGAAACCAAGTACCGCACCGAGGAGGTCCGGCAGCGGATCAAGGCCGAGGCCCGCTGGCAGGATGTGCCCGTCGAGGACCTGTCCACGGCCGATGACGGGGGCCTGGGGCGGATCGACCCTCGCCGGCTCAGCAAGCGGCTGGATACACTGCTGCCCGCGGAGCGGATTGTTTCGGTGGACTCGGGCAACTTCATGGGCTACCCCAGCCAGTACCTTGAGGTGCCGGACGAGTTCGGTTTCTGCTTCACCCAGGCCTTCCAGTCCATCGGGCTTGGGCTGTCCACCGCGATCGGCGCGGGCATCGCCCGCCCGGACCGGCTGCCGGTACTGGGCACCGGCGACGGCGGGTTCCTGATGGGCATTTCCGAACTGGAGACCGCGGTGCGGCTGGGCCTGCCGCTGGTGTGCATCGTGTACAACGACGCCGCCTACGGCGCCGAGGTACACCACTTCCGCGCGGCCGGCGGGCAGCAGCCCGACATGTCCACGGTGACCTTCCCGGACACCGACATCGCCGCGATTGCCCGCGGGTACGGGGCCGAGGGCGTCACCGTGCGTGCCGAGGCCGACCTGGCCGGGGTGCGGGCCTGGCTGGAGGGTCCGCGGACGGCGCCGCTGGTGATCGACGCGAAGATCGCCTCCGACGGCGGCGCCTGGTGGCTGGCGGAGGCCTTCAAGGGGCATTGAGCCGGTACTTTGGGCAAGCGTCCTGCGCAAAGCGGACAAAGCACTGCGCGGATCGGCTAGCCGGCCGGTCCGCGCAGCAACAAGAATCGATGCACCATGACCCGGACCGACACCTCGCGAAAGCTGGATGAGATGACCCACGACACCGCAGGCACTCCCGCCGTTTCCGCCGGCCCCGCCACCGGCCCCGTCGCCGATTTCCTCGCTGCCCTGGCCGGCGGCGGGATCGAAATCGTCGACCTGACGAACCGCCTCGACAGCAGCACCCCGACCCTGGAACTGCCGGCACCGTTTGCCAACCTGATCGACTTCAGCCTGGAAACGGTCAGCGAGTACAACGAGCCCGGCCCGTTCTGGAAGCACGCCAATATCCACACCGGCGAGCACATCGGCACGCATCTGGATGCCCCGATCCACTGGATCACCGGCCGCGACAGCCATGATGTCGCAGACATCCCGCTGCCGCGCCTGGCCGGACCGGCAGTGGTCCTGGACTTTACCGGGCAGGCCGCCGCGGATCCGGATTTCCTGCTCGAAGTCGAACACATCAAGGCCTGGGAAACCGAACACGGGCCGCTGCCGGACGGAGGCTGGGTGCTCTACCGCACCGGTTGGGACCAGTACGCGGCCGACCGGGAGAGGTTCCTGAACGCGGACGAGTCCGGTTCGCATACCCCGGGTGTCTCCGCAGAATGTGCCAAGTGGCTGGCCGAGGAGACGGACATTGCCGGCTTCGGCGTGGAGACGGTCGGCATCGACGCCGGCAATGCGGCCCTGCTGGATCCGCCGTTCCCGATGCACCACTACCTGCTCGGCGTGGACAAGTACGGCATCACCTCGCTGCAGAACCTGTCCCGGCTGCCCGCCCGCGGCGCCATGGTCGTGGTTGCCCCGCTGCCGATTGTCGGCGGCACCGGCAGTCCGGCCCGCGTGCTGGCTTTCGTGCCGAAGCAGTAGCACTCCGGAGGTCGAATAAGGCTGCTAGCGGCCGCATCGAGACCCCACGGCGGCGCCCCGGTTCCTGTTCCCAGGAGCCGGGGCGCCGCCGTCGTCGTTGTGCCGTGATGGCGATCACGCAAAGCGGATAGGGGAGTGCCGGGATCGGATAGGCCCCGGGCGCGGCGGTCGGAAGAATTTAAGCCACACCCGCTTCCGACAGGAGGACGACCATGGAAACACTGGCCCGGGACGGCGTCGCGGCCGCAGAGCTGCGCGCCGTGATGCGCCGCTGGATGACCGGCGTCGCCAGGATGCCTGCCGCCGGCCCCGGCGGCCGGCCGGCGGGGCTGGTGAGCAACAGCTTCACCTCCGTCTCGCTGGAGCCGCCGCTGGTGTCCTGGTGTGCGGACCGGCGGTCGTCGGCGTTCGCCATTTGGAGCACCACGGACGCGTTCGCCGTCCATGTGCTGGCCGAACGGGACGCGCCCTTGGTGCCGCGCTTCGCCGCGCGCGGGACGGACAAATTCGCCGGCCTGGCCGTCACGGACGGCAGCGTCGGGGCGCCGGCCGTGCCGGTGGCCGGCGTGCGCCTGGACTGCCGCCTCTGGGCCCGTTACGGCGGCGGCGACCACCTCATCCTCGTCGGCCAGGTCGTGGCCATCGACGGCGCAGCCGGGTTCGACGCCCTGACCCTGGAACACCTGAACCGCTGACACATCCACCCCCGCCGAACCCAAGCCAAACAACCGTCAAAGGAGACACCATGACCCGCTCCATCCTCGACCGCCGCGGCTTCAAGCTGGGCCTGTTCTCACCCAACTGCTCCGGCGGCCTGGCCGTCACCAAGATCGGGCAGCGCTGGAGCGCCAGCTGGGAGGACAACCTGCGCATGGCCCGCATCGCCGACGACGCAGGCATCGACTTCCTGCTGCCGATCGCCCGCTGGATCGGTTACAAGGGGGAGACCAATTTCCACGGCCACGTGCTGGACCCGATCGTCTGGGCCGCCGGGCTGCTGGCTTCCACGCAGCGGATCTCGGTCTTCTCCACCATCCACACCGCGTTCAACCACCCTCTGGTGACCGCCAAGCAAATGGCGACCCTGGACCAGCTCGGCGGCGGCGGGCGTGCCGGCCTGAACATCGTGGCCGGCTGGAACCAGCCCGAATACAACGCCATGGGCGTGGACATGCCGCAGGAGCACGATGCCCGCTATGCCTTCGCCCAGGAATGGTGGGACGTGGTCCGCGAGGCCTGGTCCGAGGAAGGCATCTTCGACCACGACGGCGGGTTCTTCCACCTGAAGAACGTCGAGTCAGAGCCCAAGCCGGCCGGCGGCCGCGTCCCGGTCCTCAACGCCGGTTCCTCCGGGCAGGGCCGTTCATTCGCGGCGAAGAACTCGGACTTCGTCTTCACCATCATTCCCGATGCGGAGACGGGCCGCGGCATCGCCTCCGGGCTGAAGGAGCAGGCCCGTGCCGAACACGGCCGCGACGTCGGCGTCTTCACGCTCGGGCACGTGGTGTGCCGGCCCACCCGGGCGGAGGCCGAGGAGTTCGTGCGCTATTACGCGGAGGAGAACGCGGACTGGGGGGCCGTGGACTACCTGATGGGCCTGCAGGGCCTGCACGCGCAGTCCTTCACCCCGGAAATGCTGGCCACCATGCGCTCGCGGTTCGCCTCCGGCCACGGCTCGCTGCCCATTTTCGGCACGCCCGACGACGTCGCCGAGGGCATTGCCGCGGTGCACCGCGCCGGCTTCGACGGGATGACGGTGGCGTTCGTGGACTATGCCGGCGAATTGCCGTACTTCGCCGAGGAAGTGCTGCCGCGGCTTCAGGCCATGGGCGTGCGGCCCAAGGCCTGACTGCACGTACATGTGGTGACGTCCGTCACGTAACGGTACGATTGTCCGGTGTCGTTTTCCGGGAGGAACACATGAGTGTTGCCGCGCAGCGCGCAGGGGCCGCGCCGTCGCCGGCCCACCTGCTGGCCGCGCATCCGCTGGCCCGCAGTGCAGACCCGCAGGAAATCCGCAGTGCCGTCAACGACCTGACCGCGGAGAACCACCGGCTGATCCTGCACCGGGGCCGGCGCCTGGACGGAACCGTCAACGGGCTGCGGCTGGGGGAGCTGAGCATCGTGCTGGTGGCCTACGGTGCGCAGCTGACCGTGGACAGCCCGCCCTCGGGCCGCCGCGCGCTGATCGTGTTCCCGCTCGGGCCGATGCTGGTCGAATGCGGCGGGCACAGCTGGATGGCCACCACGCCGTTCGCCCTCAGCTCCGACCGGCCCACCCGGATGGAGCCGGACCCGGATGCCGGCGCCCTGGTCGGCGCCGCCGACGTCGGTGTCCTGGAGGCGGGCGTGGCCGGCGTCCTCGGGGCTCCGCTGGACGGGCCGCTGGCCCTGTCCGGCGACCGGCCGCTGCAGCTGGCCGCCCCGGACTTCGTCACCGCCAGCTGGGTGGGAGCCTGCCGGCAGTTCGACAGCGGCCTGGGCGCAGACCCGCTGACGCTCAAGGCGCTGTCGGATTCCCTGCTCTCCTCCGCCGTGGTCGGCCTGGCCCCGCACCTGCAGCTGGCGGTGCGGGGCCGGGACGCCGCCGGCCCCGGCTACCTGCGGCAGGCCCGCCGCTTCATGGAACGCCACTACGCCGACCCGCTGTCGGTGGAGCGGATCGCCGCAGCCGTCAAGATCAGTCCGCGGCAGCTGCAGACCGTGTTCACCGAGCATCTGGGCGTTTCACCGTCGCTTTTGCTGCGGAACATCCGTCTGGACCGGGCACACCGGCTGCTGTCCGACGGGGCAGCGGCGGAGCGGACCACGGTGGCTGCGGCGGCCACCGGCGTCGGCTTCACCCACTTGGGCCGGTTCTCCGCGTACTACATGCAGCGTTTCGGCGAATCCCCATCCGCGACCCTGGCCCGGGCGCGCGGCTGAGCCCGTCCCGGTCCACAGGCGCACATCGATGCCCTCCCGGTAGGACCTGCCCAAAATGAGGTTCTGCGCAACCTCGATTTCGTGCGTGAGAGGCGAAACCTCGTTTCGTGCATAACAGCCCGATGACAATGCCGGGACGGGCCGTGTTGGTTCCGGGCGGTGCCGGCAGGGACAGATAGCTTCATACGGCCGGGGACGCGCCCCGGCTGCAGACAGCACCACGGAGGAACAGTGCGGATCCCTGAGATTCTGGCCGGCGACGACGTCGACGAAGCAGTCGAGCTGGTGCGGCGCTATTACGGCACGCTGGAGGACGGCGGCCGGCCATACACGGGTGCGCGCTTCGACGATTTTGCCGGCGGAGGTGCGCACGCGGCAGTGGCCAACAGGATCACCGCCGACGACCTGGTGGCGGTCTCCTGCCTGTCGGTACATGTGCCGGCCCGCGCCGCCGTCGCCATTCTTGACGCCAAGGCGGAGGAGATTGCCAAGCTGCTGGCTGAGATCCCTGCCGACAAGGAGCTGGCCGACGTGACCGACGCCGGGTTCGAGGTGTTGCTGGGGCCCGGCAGCCCTGCCTGGCAGCTGTGGGATCTGCTCAAAAACAAGGGCGGGGCGAAGTGGGGGATCGGGTCGACCATTGCCAGCAAGATCATGGCGCGCAAGCGCCCCCATTTGATTCCCATTTGGGATTCGGTGGTCGCCGGCGTGGTGGGCCGGCCCGATGCCGGCGGGCAGTGGGCCGCATGGCATGCGGTGGTGGCCGGGAATCCTGCACTGCGGCGGAACCTGGCTGTCATCCGGGACAAGGCCGGGGTCGAGGATCTTGCGCTGCTTCGCGTCATGGATGTGGTGCTGTGGATGCACGGAGTTATGAACGGCCAGCGGCTGCCGGCAGAATCGGTGGGCGAGGGGCAGTGACGGCGGACGCCTGCGCACAGGTCATCGAAGGACGGCGCGGCCGCTGCTGAATGACTGGATCCGCGCCAAGGTCCTGTTCCTGCCCGGCACCCCCGAGTGCGTCATGGTCGCTGTAGGAGCCGGCCGCGTTTACACGGCTGAAACATCGCGGTCACGTGGTCTTTACGGCCCCGGCTTTCCTGTAACTTGCCCGCAACTTCTCCGGCGATGGCCGGAAACACGGATTCGTGAATATTAATGCCGGGTAACGGAACCGGCTGCAGCGGAGCACCGGACAGCAGACTTGAGGGAAGGACCGCGCCGGTGCAAATCACTGCGGCAAACGCCTGGATGATGGTGTCAGCGGGACTGGCATTGTTCATGACGCCGGGACTGGCAGTTTTCTACGCTGGCATGACGCGGGCGAAGGCTGCGCTCAACATGATCATGATGAGCGTCATCTCCGCAGGCATCGTCGGGGTCCTGTGGGTGCTGTGGGGCTACTCGATGGTCAGCGGCGACGGTGTCGACGGCCTGTTCGGCAATCCGTTCGCCAGCTTCGGGCTGGCCAACCTCGCCGGCTCCGAGCTGATCCAGGCCGGTTTCGGTGCAACGTTCGCCATGGTCACCGTGGCTTTGATCAGCGGGGCGGTTGCCGACCGGGCCAAGTTCAGCGCCTGGGCCGTGTTCGTCCCGATCTGGGTCACCCTGGTCTACTGCCCGCTTGCGTTCATGGTGTGGGGCGGCGGGCTGCTAAGCCCGGGCGGAGCCCTCAGTTCGGTGTTCGGGCAGGTGATCGACTTCGCCGGCGGTACCGTCGTCGAAATCAGCGCAGGCGTGGCCGGGCTGATCCTGGCTCTGATCGTGGGCCAGCGCCACGGCTTCGGCAAGGACCCGGGCCACCGTCCGCACAACCTCCCGCTGGTCATGATCGGTGCGGCCGTCTTGTGGTTCGGCTGGTTCGGCTTCAACGGCGGTGCCGCGACGACGGCGGAGCAGGCCGGGCTGATCTGGGTCAACACCCTGGCGGCCCCGGCGGCGGCCATGATCGGCTGGCTGGTCATGGAAAAGATCCGCGACGGCCACCCCACGTCCCTGGGCGCGGTGTCCGGCGTTGTTGCCGGCCTGGTCGCAATCACTCCCTCCTGCGCCAATGTGAGTCCTGTCGGCGCCCTGGCCCTGGGCCTGGCGGCCGGTGCCGTTTGCGCTTGGGCCGTCGGCCTGAAGTACAGGTTCGGCTACGACGACTCGCTCGACGTCGTCGGCGTCCACCTGGTTGCCGGCGTGGTCGGCACGCTGGCGCTGGGGTTCATTGCCCTGCCGGTCGACGGCGAGGGCGGCGGGCTCTTCTACGGCGGCGGCTTCCGGCAGCTGGTTGCGCAGATTGTCGCCGTCCTCGTCACCGTTGTGCTGACCGGTCTGGTGACCGCCGTCGCCGGCCTGGCCATCCACAGAACCGTCGGCTTCCGGGTCAGCCTCGAAGATGAGATTGCGGGCGTGGACCTGTCCGAACATGCCGAGGCCGCCTACGAATTCGACGGACTCGGCCACGGCCATGCCGTCCCCTTCGTCCACCATGACCGGCAGCCGGCAGCCGTCCGGAACCAGCGAAGCGGGGAAAAGGCCCTCGTCTAAGGCTCAGGCCGGGCCGGACGCCCTGGGGCCGGGTGCTATGGTTCGACGCCGGTCCCTGCCTTGGCCGGCGACATCCCCCGTGCCGTGCCGGAGAAATCCTTCCGGGCATTCCACGCCTGCCGAAGGTGTTCGTGCCAGGCGCGGACGAGGAGGATGAGGTGGGCTCCGGCAAGGGTAATCGCCGGACCGCCAAGGAGCGGGGCCCAGGTGCTCCCGTTGGCGTGGGCGATCATTTCCAAGCCGACGGACAGGACCAGCGCGGCGGCGGCCGTATCGAGGATGAGGCGGACGGCGGGGGAGTGCAGAAGGTCTCGAAGTGGCATCACGGAGAGGTTTGGATCCTTAGGTGTAGCTGAACCGCCGGCGTGGAAAAGCGGGACCCACAGTGCACCACGGGTCCCGCTTCGCCTTCAGGTTACCGCTCTCGATGCCGTTCTTCGTGGATCAGGCAAACGTTTCAGCGCGTCGCGGCATTGCCCGCACCCGAAGCCTGTTTAGCCTTCGCAGTCGCGGCAGTACTTGGCGCCATCCTTTTCGCGGGCGACCTGGGACTTGTGGCGGACCAGGAAGCACGACATACAGGTGAACTCGTCCTGCTGCGGCGGGACGATCTGGACGACCAGCTCCTCGCCGGAGAGGTCCGCGCCCGGCAGGTCAATGCCTTCGGCGGTGTCCGTGTCCTCGGCGTCAATCATGGCGGTCATGGCACCGCCGCGCTGCCGGGACTTCAGCGCCTCCAGGGAGTCGTGTCCCTGGTCCTCGTCCTTGGTGCGGGGTGCATCGTAATCGGTGGCCATTTTGGTTCGGATACTCCTGGAGCGTCATGCCGGACGGTCTGTCGGCGTCCGGTCGTAGCTGCCCAACGCGGGCCGGCACACGATTATTCCCGTGCCGAGGGGCAGCGGCAGGCAGACAGATGCCAACTGCGGGTCTGCCGGAGCGGGCCCGATGTCGTCTCCCAAGGCAAGGGCTGAAACGCGGATGCTGGAATCTCGGGAGGTGCTTATTCTCTACTGCCGCAGAAATCAAGTGCCGTGCACTCAAAGTCAAGGCGGCATCCCGTTCCGCGCCTTACGGTGAAGTTAGTCGCTCAGGACCCGAAAGGTGGATGAACATGGCTGAAAAGCCCGCGGATGTGCTGCTGACCAACGGCGTGATCGACGTCCTGGACCCCGCCGGGACCAGGACACCGGCGCTTGCGGTGGGGGACGGGAAAGTGCTGGCGCTCGGCAGCGAAGCCGAGGCGCTGCGCGGGCCGGACACTGCCGTCGTCGACCTCGGCGGCGCCTACGTGATGCCCGGGCTGCTGGATGTGCACAACCACCACATGCTCGCCGGGCAGATGGACCTGTTCGAACTGGACGCCCCGCCTACGCTGGACCTGGATGGTCTGTTGGCCGCCGTGAAAGACTACGCCGCCGGGCTCGGCCCGGACGAGTGGGTGGTCGGCGGCAGCTGGGGCTCGGGCCTGCTGAACGAGCTGAACACCGCCGAGGCGCTGGCCCGCTTCGACACGGCCACAGGTGGCCGGCCGGCCCTGCTGAAGGACGACTCCAAGCACAACCGCTGGGCCAACTCCAAAGCGCTGGAGCTGGCCGGGATCGGTGATGACACTGCCGATCCGGAGGGCGGTCAGATCCTGCGCGACGCCGCCGGTAAGGCCACCGGTGTGCTGATCGAGGCCGGCGGAGCCATGCTGGAAAAAACCCTGGCCCGGCTGCATCCCACGGGCACCGGGGACCTGGCCCGCGCGGCGGCCCGCGGGATCGAAATCCTGCACTCCTACGGAGTTACCGGCTTCCAGGACGCCGCCGCCTCGCTGCAGCTGATGCGGGCCTTGAAGGAACTGGACGAACGCGGGGACCTGCATGCCTGGGTGGTCACGTCCATGCAGGCCAACGACTTCATCTTCGGCACCGACCCGCTGGGCGAGGGCATCATCGCCCACCGCGAGGAAACCCGCTCCCGGCACCACCGGCCGGACTTCATCAAGATCTTCCTTGACGGCGTGCCGCCGGCCGGCACCGCCGCGTTCCTGGAGCCGTACCTGCCCGAGGCCGGGTTCCCCGAATGCCACTGCGGCGGCACCACCATGGACCCGTCCGAACTCGAGGGCTGGCTGATGGGCACCGCCGAACGCGGGATCTCCGCGAAGATCCACTGCACCGGTGACGCCTCCGTGCGCCTGGTGCTGGACACCGTGCAGAAGGTTCGCGAGGCCGGCTATACCGGGCCGAAGTACCACATTGCCCACGGGCAGTTCGTGCACCCGGACGACATTGCCCGCTTCGCCGAGCTGGACGTTACCGCGGACATTTCGCCGTCGCTGTGGTTCCCCGGCGTCATCTCCGAGGCGATCGCGACCGTGCTGCCGGCCGAGCGCGCCTCGAAGATGCAGCCGAACCGGGCCCTGCTGGACGCCGGTGCCCGGGTGGCCGGGGGCTCGGACTGGCCGGTGAGTGTCTCCCCGAACGCGTGGGAGGGCATCTACGGGCTCGTGACCCGCCAGGACCCCACGGGCCGGTTCCCCGGGATGCTCTGGCCGGAGCAGGCCATCACGCTCGAGGAGGCCGTCCGCGTCTATACCACCGCGTGCGCGGAGGCCATGGGGATCGACGACGTGGCCGGCTCGCTGGCGCCGGGCAAGTCCGCGGACTTCATCGTCTTGTCCGAGAACCCGCACGAGATCGACATCGACAAGGTCCGGCACATCAAGGTGCAGCAGACCTGGTTCGCCGGCCGGCAGGTCTACCAGGCCTGACCCGCGCCGTTCCCATCCTTTCCGCGGAGCCTCCGGCACCGACGTGCCGGAGGCTCCGCCCTGTTTCGAGAGGGCCGCCCCATGAGTACAACCCTGGCAACCCCCGCAGCCGGCACCGCGTCCGACCGCGGCACCTACACCTACATCGCCGTCTTCAGCGCCGTGCTCTACACGGTGCTGCTGATCGCCCCGGTGATCGCCGGCAAGCTGGCCGCGCAGTTCGGGCTCACCCCCGTTCAGCTGGGCATGTTGTTCTCGCTCGAACTCGGCGCGTTCAGCCTGGCCACGATGCCGGCCTACCTGTGGCTGACGCGGATGAACCTGCGCACCGCCACCTGCCTGTTCACCGCCGTCGTCATTGCCGGCAACCTCGCCTCGGGCTTCATCGACAGCTTCGCGCTGCTGGTCGCAGCTCGCGTGATCACCTCGCTGGCCGCCGGCTCCATCACCGTCATTATCCTGTCGCTGAGCGGCCGGACCGCCAACCCCAGCCGGGCCTTCGGCATCTTTGTGGTCTTCCAGCTCGCCATGGGGGCCCTGATCCTGGCGGTGTTCCCCATGCTGTACGCCGGCACCGGAGTTGCCGCAATCTACTGGACGCTGGCGGGACTCGCGGCGCTGTGCCTGTTCGTGGTGCGCTGCATCGACGGCGAAGCACTGCGGGCGCCCGCCGCCGGGTCCTCCACGCCCGGGGCGCCTGCCGCCGCCGGCGTCCCGGCGAAGCTTCCGGCGGGCAAGTTCGTCCTGGGCATGGCCGCGGTGCTGCTGTTCTACGTGTCGCTTAGCGGCGTCTGGTCCTTCATGGCCCAGCTTTCCGCCGGCGCCGGCATCGGCCTGTCCGCGTCCAGCACGGTGCTCTCCATCGCCACCGTGGCCGGCATCGTCTCCGCGCTGGTGGCCACGGTGCTGGGCGACACCCCGCGGCGCCGGCTGTTCCTGCTGGGCGGGTACCTGGGCATGGCCTTCAGCGTCGCGCTGCTCTTCGGCGCCCCGGGCCTGGTGCGGTTCGCGGTCGCGGCGGTCATCTTCAAGTTTGCCTGGACGTTCATCCTGCCCTACCTGCTCTCCAGCCTCTCGAGCCTGGGCAGCAGCAAGCACCTGATGAACACCACGAACCTGATGATCGGCACCGGCTTCGCCATCGGCCCCATCGTCTGCGGCAACCTGATCCAATCCAGCGGATCGTTCAGCGGCATGCTCACGCTCGCCGTCGTGGGCGTGCTGGCCTCGTTGGCCTGCGTGATGGGCGCGCAGCGCAGGACGTAAATGCGGCGGGCCGCCCCGAGGGGCTGCCTGCCTGTTGTCACCAATCCCATGCGGGTCTAGACTCTGGCCACAGTCCCTGTCAGGGAGAATCCGAAGCCCTTTCCCAGCGGGCGTCCGGCGCGCCCGGGTCGGTTCGGGTGCAGGCAGAACAGGATGTGCCATGACCAAGTATCTGTTCCAGGCAAACTATGTGGGCCAGGGAATCAAGGGCCTGATGCAGGAAGGGGGCTCGAAACGGCGGGAAGCCGTGGTTCAGGCCTTGGAATCGCTGGGCGGTTCCCTGGACTGCATGTACTACGCGTTCGGCGATACCGATGTCCTGGGCGTTTTCGACCTGCCCGACCAGGCCAGCGCCGCGGCCCTGTCCCTAATGATCAATGCCAGCGGCGCGGTGGATCTGCGGCTGACTCCGCTGATGACGCCCGAAGACCTCGACGCCGCCACGGCCAAGACACCTTCCTACCGGCCGCCGGGACAATAGGGCACCGGCGGCGACGCCGCCGCCGTTATCCCCGGGCGGCAGGCTTCCGGTTCTGCCCGTTGTCCTTCTTCTCCTCCAGCGGCTTCGGGTGCAGGAACGCCTCGGCCAGCACCGGTGCGGCCAGTTCCACCTGCCAGCGCCGGGCGCCGAGGCCGGCCAGCTCCGCGCCTACCGATTCCGCGGTAATTTCGGCCGGCGGGCGCCAGGCCACGCGGCGCAGGTAGTCAGGCGTGAGCAGGTTCTCCACCGGCATGTCCAGCTGCAGGGCCAGGGCGGCGAGCCGCGGCTTGGCAGTCTGCAGGCGTGCGGCGGCGTCGGGGTCCTTATCGGCCCACACCCGCGGCGGCGGCGGAGCATTGGTGGCCACATGCAGCGGCGGCAGGTCGGTGGACTGCTGCGCGGCGGAGATGCAGCGCAGCCAGCGTGCCGCCTCGCGCTTGGCCGCGCGGCCATGGAAGCCGTTGGTGGCCAGCAGCTGGGGCAGGGTGGCGG